>JAGHBR010000351.1 GCA_021160885.1 Caldisericaceae bacterium | reverse complement strand
GATTCCGAATTTTTACAACTCGCTGCCCTTCAATTAGATTCGTTAAGCACTAAAGCAGTTATTACTGATAACCAGTTGATCTTAAATCCATTAAAAGGACGTTTAGCCGGCGCGCCATTTGAAGGACAATTATTCGTTAAAGATATTTTTAATCCTGAATTTGTAGGGCAGCTCAAAATTAATCAATTGAATCTTTCAGAGTTACCAATTGGTAATGATGCTGACAGGTTAAAATCCCTTAAGCTGTCTTCCGAAATTGAAATCATATTTAATTCCCAAAATAAAAGATTAGCGATAACCGGGCGCAGAGGAACCTTAAATTATGAGTCCGGTGAGGTTTTACACGACTTAAAATTCCACTTTAAAAGTGTTCCGGATTCTTTTCAAACCGCCCGCGTTCAGGCAATGTTTGCGGAAGCGGATTCACTTAAGCTAAATTTCTTTTTAGACAGAGCTACTTCCTTAGCTAATTTTAAATTATGGGCCAGACACCAGGGCGGGCGCCATGTGATTTTTAATCGGTTACACTTTAAAAAGCACGATTTAAATGTGAAAGGTCAGCTCAATCTTAAAGAAAAAAGATTAAACGGAAGCTGGCAATATGCGATTCATCAGCAAAAAGATTCTGTTTTGACGGTTAATGGTTTGTTATCTGGTGATCCTCAAAACATGTCCATTGCAGTTGTCAATTCCAATAAAAAGAATTTTAAAGCGCACTTGCAGATAACCGATCTTTTTCAGGACTGGAAAATTGAACATGGATGGCTGTCTGAATTCCCTCTGGAAAAACTAACTGACATTGATGGACTACAAAATTTTTTCAGCCTGAGTCATTCGTCTTTCAAACTGAGCGGTTCTTTTAAAGATGGGGTAAATTCCCAAATTATTATCTCTAAAAAGAGCAATCCAAAAGATCGTATTGAATTGTACACCCGCATTTCTGATTTGTTTGCTAAGGAGAAGAGCATCAGCGGATTGTGCCGTCTTAAAAATCTTGAAGGCAATTTAAAGTTTCAGTTTTCTCCCGAAAAATTAAATGGCCAATTTAACTTTCAAAACCAGATATTGGGTCGTGTGGATATTGACCTTAAGAAAGAATCTTACCTTTCCAGTCAGGTAAAATTACAAGATTTTAAGGTGATGCGAGCTCTTAGTGATTCTGTTGCCAGTGATGATTTTAGATTATTGGGGGCTTTAAACGGTGAGCTTGATTTAAACGGTAGTTTTCAAAATCCTGTTTTAAGCGGTGCAATTACTGGTGATCGTTTTGTTTTTAATGATATTGGCTACTATCAGTTTAATTTAAAATTTGCGGCAAATAAATCCTTTATTAAATTAGATTCTTTGTTAATTGCCATTAACAATTTACCCGTGATTCAGGGAAAGGGCTTTGCTGATATTAAAAACGATACATTGAATGCCGGTTTTAGCGCCAAAGACGTTGATTTTGAACAAATATGGTTTACCTTTTTTAAAAGCAATCCAAAGCTTACCGGAACCACCAGCTATCAGCTAAAATTAGCCGGGCCGGTAAAAAAGCCACAATTTAATTTGAATTTACAAATGGAAAACGGTTATCTGGATCGCATTCCTTTTGATTATTTTTCAATCTCGTTAAAAAATCAGTATCTGAACGGCCAAAATATTTTAAATCTTGAAAAGCAAAAGCTTGTTTTTGAACGTTTAGAGGTCGCCAGGAGAAATGGTTTTGCCTTGAATGCTATTGGCGAAATACCTTTTGACCCGACACAAAAAATCGATTTTTTTGTGAATTTTAAAGGAGATCTTTTGGGGCTTATTCCCTATTACCAACCATTTTTTGAAAAAGCAACTTCTGATGTGGAAATGCATCTGGCCTTTGGTGGTAGTCCGGATCAAATTCGCTTGAGTAGTGGTTACCTGTTAATTAATAAAGGCGAGCTCTGGATGAAAAATGTAGCTCGTCATGTTTCCAATATTTCTGGTGTAATTGAAAAGAAAAGCCACTCCAATCAGGTCAATTTCATTAATTTAAGCGCTGAAGCAGGCGGGGAAAACCTGACCATTAATACGGTGAGGAATGTTAAATTAGCCGATGGCCGGAAATTGCAGCCATGGTATGTTAAGAATTTTGATCTCGACTTTGGCGTATTGAAACTAACAACAACAGGCCACGGTGTTCGTTTACACATCCCCGGTTTAATGGTGAAAGGAGATGAAGGACGTCTTTATTTAACCGGCATGAACAATCAGGAAAGCTTCTATTTTGCAGGACCCTTAAAACATCCCGTGGTTCATGGTAAAGTGGTATTATACGATACAAGATTGACCTTTCCATTTTTAAGTCAGGGGACTCCTGTAAAGAGAAACAATGCAGTGTTAAATTTTTTGGAAAATATTGATTGGGATGTGCTAACGGTATCCGGAGAAGATGTACTCTACTTTAGAGAAATTCCGGCCTACATCGACAATGTAAACACAGAACTTTACATTGATGAAAGTTCGCCGGGCTTGCATTTCAGTGGCATTTTGAATGAAGGTACCTTTAAAGTTAGCGGGAGAATCAGCTCTTCACGCGGGCGACTTGAGTATCTGGATCAAACCTTTAGGGTCGATTTCTTTCAGGCCGAGTTCACGCAAAATAGCCCCTATCCAATTATTTCGGGCCAGGCCTGGACAACGATTCGCGACAGTATCGGCGCTATTCCGAAAACGATTTACCTGAAACTTTACGCCATAGACAGAGAAACGCATCAGGAAAAACAGCAGGGCAGCTGGGAGGATTTTAAATTTAAGCTGGTCTCAGCGGATCCTAAAATTGGTGAAAGCCAGGAACTGGTACTGGCTGATCTGGGATTTAGTGTGGGGAATATTGCCGACAAGGTTACCAGTGTGGGCGGAGCGGTAACGGAAAAGTATTTGTTCAGGCCTCTCTTCAGGCCTCTTGAAAGAGCCATTGAAAGAAATCTGGGTATTGACATGGTGCGCTTTAATTCCAACATTGCGCGAAATCTGTTTTACTCCAGCATTGGTTTTGGCAAGAACAGTTTCAATCGTTCTACGCCTTTGATTAATCCGTTTAATACACAAACGCCCTACCTGTTCTTAATGCAGAGTTCGGAAATTACGCTGGGCAAATATTTGACCCAGAATTTATTTTTTACTTACACCGGGCAGTTGGTTTCCTTTTACGACCAATCGCGTCCGTCATTTGATATCAATCATTCATTTGGTCTTGAATATCGTTTTTTAAGAAACATTTTATTGGAAATTGAGTATGATCGAGAATTAATGGGTTACTACAAAATTCAGAATCAGAAACAATATCTGGAAGACATAAAAATCAGATTAAGACATTCGTTTACATTTTAAAATGGAGGTAAAGGTGCGCAAACGGTTAGGTCTCTTATTATTCTTAATATTTCTTTCAGGAGGCATATTTGCCCAGTCGCAAAAAGTAAAAATCAATACCATAGAAATTGAGGGCAATCAAACAGCCGATGCCAGTATGATTCGTCTCAATTCCGGTTTAAGGGCAGGACAGGAGATTACCGGTGAAGACTTGCAGAAAGCAGTTAGAAACCTGTGGGCTCTCAATGTTTTTTCTGATATTAAAATCTTCGTTAAAAACCAGTCTCTTAAAGGCCTGGACTTATTGATCCGCGTTAAAGAATATCCAAGGTTAAAGGAAGTGATCATTAAAGGCAATGATGAGCTTTCCAAAAAAGATGTCGAAGAGGCATTAAACACCTACCGCAGTATGGTTGTTTCGGATTACAAAATTTTTAAAATGAAGAAACGCCTGTTAGACAAATACAAAGAAGAAGGATATTTGTTGGCCGAGGTAGAAATTGACACCAGCGCCGCCGGCAGAAATTACGTGAATTTACTTGTTAATATCAATGAAGGCCCTAAAGTTCAGGTTAAAAAGATTACCTTTCATGGCAATAAGAATTTTGATGATGGCGATTTACGCGGCGCCATGAAAGAAATTAAGGAAGACCGCTGGTGGCGTAGCGCTGATTTTGATCCCGAAAAATACGAAGAAGACAAAAAGAAAATCATTCAATTTTACAAAGAACATGGCTTCCGCGATGCAGAGATTGTGAAAGATTCAATTTATTACAGCGAAGACAAATCGGACATGTACATCGATATCTGGGTGCGTGAAGGCAACAAATACTATTTTGGCGACATTACCTTTGAGGGCAATACCGTGTTTAGCGATGACATGCTGCGCGCCGCTTTAGATATCGAAAAAGGTGATGTTTACGATCAGAAAAAATACGACGAAGGCGTGCGCGACCGCCTGCAAAAAATGTACTACAATCAGGGCTATTTGTTCGCTAACATTCAGCCGCGCGAGGTGCCTGTGGGGCAGGACACTTTAAATATTGACTTTAAGATCATCGAAGGCAATGTGGTGCGTGTAAAAGAGATCATTATTACCGGCAATAATAAAACCAATGAAAAAGTCATCAGGCGTGAATTTAAATTACATCCCGGCGATATTTTTAACAGCAGCAAACTGGAACGATCGATTCGCGATTTAACGATTCTGAACTATTTTGCCTATGCCAAACCTGATGTTCGCTTAATTCCCAATGACGATCGTTACGTTAATTTGCTTCTGGAAGTTAAAGAAAAATCGACCGACATGGCTAACATGTCCGCCGGTTACAGTCAGCGCGATGGTTTAATTGGCAGTATCGGCCTGACGTTTAATAATTTTTCATTGGCTCATCCTTTTTCCGGAGGCGATGGGCAAAGGTTGGTTTTTGACTGGCAATTCGGAAGCATTTACCGGTCAATCTCTATAAGCTTTACCGAGCCCTGGATGTTTAATACGCCAACTTTAGGTGGTTTTTCGATTTTTGACACCAGGCGCGGTGGCGGTTATTATCCATGGGATCAGAATGACCGCGGCGCTTCTGTACGCATTGGACGCCGTTTCTTCTGGCCGGATAACTATTTTCGCGGAGACTGGATTTTACGTTTTGCTCAATCGCAGATTTCGAATATTCGCGATCCGGAACTGGCTCAAAGCTATGCCACTTATTTTGGCACTTACGGTAAAACTAAGCAAATAAGTATTACACAGATTATTACCCGAGACAGCCGTGATAATCCCGAATTCCCGACAAAAGGTTCTGTGCACTCATTGTCAACGGAATTGTCGGGTGGCTTTTTAGGTGGCGACCAGGACTTTTTCAAAACAGCCTTTGTTGCGGATTGGTACTTGCCGTTGCCCTTTGGCCTTGTTCTATACAGCGCCAATAAATATGCCACCCTGGTGTCGCTTCATAAAAGTACACGCATTTTGTACGGGGAATATTTTTACTTAGGCGGTAGTGGACTTGGATTTTCGGAACAATTGCGTGGTTACGATGACGGTCAGGTGGGGCCGTTAACTTCAGCGGGTAGCCCTCTTGGCGGAAAAGCCATGGTGCGCAACACCCTTGAATTGCGTTTTCCCATCTCACCCAATCCAACCATTTTTGGTCTGCTCTTTGCCGAAGCCGGCAATACCTGGCGCGAGATTGGTGAAGCCAATCCTTTTGATTTAAGACGTTCGGTAGGATTTGGTGTGCGCCTGTTCATGCCAATGGTCGGCATTATTGGCATTGACTTTGGTTATGGTTTTGATTACTACAATGAATATGGCCAGCGTAGTGGTAAATGGAAAGTCCATTTCCAGTTTGGCCGATTCTAAGTTAAGTTTGGAGTATTTATTAAATTTTCATATATTCGTTGATTTGAATTAACAAATGAAGGAGGTAATTGTGAGACCTTATATGTCCCTGTTAACCGTTGTTTTAGTAGCCGTTTTTGCCTTGCCCTTAAAAGCGCAAAAATTCGCCTATGTTGAATCTCAGCGCATTTTAAATGAATATCAGGAATATCAGGATGTTCAAAAGCAATTAGAACAATTGCGCTCAAAATATGACGCCGAATATCAGCAAATGGTTAAGGAATACAACGCTCTGTTGGAAGAAATCGATTCACAAAGCCTGTTACTGAGTCCTGAGAAGAAACAACAAAAGATGCAGGCTGCTCAGGACAAGGCCATGCAAATTGAACAGTACAAATACGAAAAATTAGGTCCGGAAGGTGAGTTCTACAAAAAGAGCATGGAATTAACCCGCCCAATTATTGACAAGATTAATAAATTAATCGCCAAAATTGGCGAAGAAGAAGGCTACGATTTCATCTTTGATGCCTCTTCTGGAGCTCTGGTACATGCTCTGCCCAAATATGATATTACGGATCGCATTATTGAAGAATTGAATAAAGGGGTTTCGACAACTAAGAAATAATCAGGAATTGCATGAAACTAAAAGATATTGCGGCCGCGCTAAATGGCCAATTACACGGGCCTGAGGATCTGGAGATCATGGGCCCGGGCAAAATTGAAGAAGCCCAGACCGGCCAAATTACCTTCTTAGCAAATCCAAAATATCAACAGTACATTGCCAGCACCAGGGCCAGTGCCATTGTAATTGATCAGGAACTTCCGGATCTTAAGATTCCTTACATTCTGGTGAGCAATGCCTATCTGGCTTTTATGCAGGTTTTAAGACTGTTTACGCCCAGACAACACGATTATTTTGATGGTGTTTCTGAACAGGCAATCGTTGATCCAACTGCAGAATTGCATCCTTCAGTAAAAGTCGGGCCGCTGGCCTATGTTGGGCCTAATGTGAAAGTCGGTAAGAATACCGTCATTTACCCGGGCGTAGTTTTGCTAAAAAATGTTAAAGTCGGTGAAGATTGCATTTTGTACCCCAATGTTTCTGTGCGTGAGGATTGCGTAATTGGCAATCGCGTGATTTTGCACAACGGCGTTGTGGTTGGCAGTGATGGATTTGGCTTTGCTCCTTTTAATGGGGTGTACCACAAAATTCCCCAAATTGGCAATGTGATTATAGAAGACGATGTAGAGATTGGCGCCAACAGTGCTATTGATCGTGCCACAACCGGCTCGACCATTATTCATCGTGGCTGCAAATTCGACAACCTGGTGCAAATTGCCCATAATGTAAAAGTGGGAGAGAACACAGCCATTGCGGCTCAAAGTGGCATTGCCGGTAGCGCCGAAATTGGTAAGAATGTTATCATGGCAGGTCAGGTGGGAGTTGTTGGCCACATAAAGGTTCATGATAATGTGATTATTGCCGCTAAGTCAGGCGTCTCCAAAGATGTGCCGCAAGGAAAAGTCATGTTTGGCATTCCGGCTATGGAAATGAATAAAAAGAAACGCATCGAAGCTTCCATGCGCCATTTACCCGATTTAATGAAAAGGATTCGGGAGCTGGAAAAAGAGTTAGAGGAATTAAAAGCTACTTTAAAGAACAAGCTGTGAGGGGGATATGACAAAGAAACAGCGTACTATTAAGAACCCAGTTTCCATTCAGGGACGAGGCATTCATACAGGGAATAACACAAAAATTACCTTTAAACCCGCGCCGGTCAATTACGGACGCGTATTTGTGCGCATTGATCTTGAAGATAAACCGGAAATTCCCGCGTTGGTTGAATATGTGGTTCAAAATGATGAAATCGATAGTTCGCGAGGTACTACATTGCAAAAGGACGATGTTCAGGTGCACACTGTGGAGCATGTTTTAGCCGCCCTGGTTGGCCTGGAAATCGACAATGTGATTATTGAATTAAATGCCAATGAGCCGCCCATTGTGGATGGTTCGGCCATGCCATATGTAAACAAACTGTTAGAAGCCGGCATTGAAGAACAGGAAGCCGATAAAGAATATTTAATCATTGAAGAACCTGTCAACTACAAAAATGAACGCCGGGGCGTGGAATTTGTGGCCCTGCCCACTGATGACTATCGCATTACGTTGATGATTGATTACAAAGACCCGGCGCTGGGTAGTCAACATACTGGTTTGTTCTCACTGGAAGAAGAATTTATTACCGAATTTGCCCCTGCCCGAACCTTCTGTTTTTTAAATGAAATTGAAGCCCTGGCCGATCAGGGATTGATTAAAGGCGGCGATCTGGACTCAGCCGTGGTCATTGTGGATCGGCCGCTTGATCAGAAGGAAATCGAACGGCTCAAGAAAAAATTAGGCATTGATGATGATGTTGAATTGGGTAGAAGTGGCATCCTCAATGATAAAATGTTGAGATTCCCTAATGAACCGGCGCGCCACAAATTATTGGATATGATCGGCGATTTGGCCTTAACCGGGGTTAATATTAAATCTCAAATTTTAGCAGCCCGCCCTGGACATCAAAGCAATATTGAATTTGCCAGAATTTTGCGAAATATCTACAAAAAGCAAAAGCTTACAAGGAAATTCCAAGACATCAGTAAAAAGGGCGTGGTTTTCGATATTAATGCTATTAAAAAAATCCTGCCCCACCGTTATCCTTTTTTATTGGTCGATTCTATTATTGAATTGGAGCCGGAAAAAAGAGCAGTGGGCGTTAAAAACGTGACAGTAAATGAACCTTTCTTTCAGGGACACTTCCCGCAAAAACCTGTTATGCCCGGTGTGTTGATTGTAGAAGCCATGGCTCAGGTCGGTGGTATTTTGTTACTTAACGATCGTGTGGATGTGGAAAACAAGCTTGTCTTTTTTATGGGAATCGATAATGTCCGTTTTAGAAAGGTGGTTCAGCCTGGCGATCAATTGGTAATGGAATTAGAAATGTTAAAAAATCGTCGCACTACCTTTAAAATGGCTGGTAAAGCCTACGTTAGAGGAGAGTTGGTTTGTGAAGCGGAGATGATGGCCGCGGTTGTTGATAATTAAGGAGGCGCGTTTTGGTAGAGATCCATCCCACAGCGGTTGTCCATCCGGAAGCTAAGTTAGGCGTTGAAGTTAAAATAGGTCCCTATGCAATTATTGAAAAAGAAGTAAGCATTGGTGACGGCAGCCAGATTGGCCCGCACGCTGTAATTGCCAGTGGCGCCACGCTTGGTAAAAACTGCCGTGTTTTTAAGGGCGCGGTAATTGCTACCGAACCACAGGATTTAAAATTTTCCAATGAAAAAACGTTTGTCGAAATCGGTGACAATACAACCATCCGTGAATTTGCCACGGTTAACCGGGCGACCTCCCACAGTTATTACACGCGCGTGGGCAGCAATTGCTTGCTGATGGCCTACTCTCATGTGGCTCACGATTGCCAGATCGGTAATTTTTGTACCATTGCAAATTCAGTCAACATGGCCGGTCATGTGATCATTGGCGATTATGTTGGAATTGGCGGCTTAACGGCCATTCATCAATTCGTTCACATTGGCGATTATTCCTTTATTGGCGGAGGCTTGCGTGTTTCGCAGGATGTGCCGCCGTACATTTTAGCTGCCGGCGAACCCATTCGTTTTGCCGGATTAAATGCTGTTGGTTTAAGACGGCGTGGTTTTACCAGAGAGCAGTTAAACCTTTTAAAGCAAGCTTATCACATCGTTTACCGGGAAAATTTAAAGCTCAAAGAAGCCATTCAAAAGATTGAACAGACGCTTGAACAAACGGCGGAAATACAAAAAATTGTGGAGTTTTTAAAGCAGAGTGAACGTGGCATTATCAGACCTGAACGCTGAAAAACAAATCTTTCCCTTTAATCAACTCATTGTTTTCCCCTACCAAACGTTTACAGGCGCCATGAATATGGCTCTCGACTATTATCTGGCCCAAAACATCGAGCAGTTCAAGGCGCCCATTCTTCGATTCTACGGCTGGCAACCCTATTGCCTGTCGTTGGGGTACCATCAGGACGAAAAATTTATTGATCTGAACGCCTTGCGGGAAAAAGGTTACCAGGCTGTGCGGCGCCCGACCGGAGGCAGTGCCATTTTACACAGTGAAGAGTTGACGTATGGCTTAATTGTGCCCAACCAGAACCTTAATAATCATGATATCTATTATTTGTTTCATAAATACCTTGTTGAAGCCCTGAATCAACTGAATTTTCCCGTTTCTCTGAATTACCAGGCAGATAAGGAAAACTACTTACGTTCAGCTGAAAAACGCTTTGCCTGTTTCAATCGCCCGGCCTTCACTGAAATTAAATATCAAAATAAAAAAGTAGTGGGCAGCGCACAAAAACTGTACAAAAAAGCTTTGTTACAACACGGCTCCATTTTATTGGGTCCAAAACAGAACGAAATTATCTATTTGATGAATGCAGATGAACAGGCCAAACAACGTTATCTAAAAATCTTGAAAAACAGTTCCGTGTCGCTCTCTGAAATTTCACCAGAAAATAAAATTGATCTAAATCTGATCATCGAAGGATTGTTGGCACAGTTTGAAAAAAGGTTAAATTTCACCATTTGTTTTAAACTTTTTGATAGGCATCATTTGCAAGCTGCACAAAAATTTGTACCTAATTTTAAAATTCAATAAGTTTAATTAAATTAGTTAAATTGTGGGAGGTGAAATGAGAAGATTTTTGACGTTAAGTTTGGTTTTGCTATTGGCCGGCGGTGTATTTAATGCCAACAAAGCGGGGGATTTCGAAGACAATCTGAAAAAGATTTTTACCCAGAGTCAGATACCTGCTGATCAATATATTAAAGGTTATGTCCAGCCTTTTGCTACCGCACTTGGTACCGGCCTTGGCGGAGCCATGTTTCATCGCGGTTATGCTAAAACACTGCCCAGGTTCGATGTTGGTGTAAGCGCGGTTTACGTTCCGCTTCCAGATGAGGCCATGACGTTTGCATTCCATGGGATGACCAAACCAACCGTTTTTGGTGATGACAAACCGTCAGACCCTACAGCAATTCCTGGATTAAATGTAGATAAATTCCTGTTACCCATGCTACATGCCAATGTTGGCCTGTTTGGCGGTTTTGAGGGAACCGTACGTTTTGCTAAAAAAGGACTTGGCGACTTTGGCGATGTAACTCTGTTGGGTGGTGGGATTAAATACGAACTAAGCGATTTGATTCCCATTCCCATGTTTCCCATCGATTTTGGCGTACAGGCCGCATACCACAAATTTACCGTTGGCAGCTTTTTAGATGCCGGAACTTTTACCATGAATGCACAGATTTCCGGAAGTATCTCCCTGTTACCGATAGATATTTATGGCGGGGTGGGCTACGATGTATCGAGCCTTACTGTAAAAACTTCTGAGCTGGAACCATCATCCACCGTGGGTGATGTTACCGTTGATGGTGAAAATGCTTTGCGCTTAAATGCCGGTGTTAGCTTCACTTTGCTATTCTTTAATATTCATGCCGATTACAATATTGGCAAATACAATTCGCTCGCTGTAGGCGCGATGATTGTACTTTAAAAAATTAGGTTTTTCCTCTTTGATGCCGGTTGTGGATCAAATCTGCAACCGGTATTTTTATTACGCTTTAAACCAGAGCGTTAGTTGCTGTAAAAGGTTAGCGAGTGTAACCCCTGCTTGCTTCATTGCTGCCTGATTTAGAGGTTTTAATAGATTTTATTTTTCTGGTAAAGTGTAAATGGACACAAAATTTTTAATATCTGTTCCCAGAGGGAATTTTTTCTTTTAAAATAGTATTTCTTACAAAAAACGGAATTTGTAAATGGAACAAAACAGTAGAAAAAAATGGTTTCTGGAAGTCGCAATTCTGGCCATTTTAATTGCCATACCAACGTTTATTTCCCAATATTTTCTTTATCGGGATTATCAGTAAAAAAATAACTGGCCGATTATTGAAGCACAGGTGATTGAAATCAAAATTGTTGGTAAAATGGCCATTCTGCTTCTTATTACTTACCAATATCAGGTAGCCGGACAATCGTTTATCAGAAAAACGGATTTGCAGGCCCTGCCCTTTGGCTTAAGAAACAAGCGGGACATTATGGCCAGAGCTTATTGTTCGGAAGCGCCCGGTTGGCAGTAAATTGAAAATTGCTTACAATCATGAACAACCTGAAGAATCAACGGCCGGTCTGTATTTGCCCTGGAACTTTTACATGAAAATCAGCTTTGCCGTTACCTTGCTTTTGCTGTCTGGATTCTTGTTAAAAAGAGCCTTCCAAAAATAAAATAAATTTCTTTGATTGTCTGCTATTCATTTTGTAAAATAATGGCTCACAACAACAAAAAAGATAAGCAAAATAAACAGGCTTGGGCGTTCTTTTAAGGAAAGATGAGTTTCTAAGGCTGTACAACGGCAGGCTTAAATTATGTGATTTTTAAGCCATTTAAAGAATTAGAACCAGATGGTGTCACAATCATTTGTTAAATACACAACGAAAATTAGAAAGTCAGGCATTTTATGGGCTTACGCGAAGAACTTTTAAAGCATCTCGGATTAAACACCTTTGTGGTAGTTGATCTGGAAACCACGGGTTTAAATCCGGAAAAGGATCGTATTATTGAAATTGGCGCCATCCGCTTTGTAAATGGCCAGGAAGAAGCAGTATTTGAAGAACTGATCGATCCTGGCCTGCCCATACCTCCTTTTATTACCAGTTTAACCGGCATTACCAACGAGGACGTGAAAGGAAAACCTCCCATCGAAGAGGTTTTCCCGCGGCTTCTGCAGTTTATGGGCGATGCAGCCATGGTTGGCCAGCAGGTCAATTTTGACGCCTCATTCATCGAGTACCAGTTCCGTCGCCAAAAAAATGATTTTGAACGCTGGGAAGACACGCAGCAACGTTTTAAATACCTGAACAACCTGCGTGTGGACACCTTGTTTTTAGCGCGCATCTTTATGCCCTTTTTAAATAGCTTTAAATTAGCTTCGCTGGCCAGTGAATTTGATTACGATCTGGATCGGGCGCATCGGGCGGTTGATGATGCCCGGGCCACAGGCCATGTTTTTTTAGAATTGATTGACCGTGCTCTGGCTGCGGAAAACCACGTGATCAGCAATATCATTAATCTACTTTATCCCACTTCACGCAGGGCAAAGCAATTTTTTATTCCTGTGTTGAAATTCAAACAGATGAAAAATATTTCGGCAACTGGCAAAGCGTTAGTGGATGATGCTTACTACGCCCAAAATTACTACAATGTTATTGGCGAAAAAGATTATCGTTTTCCGCAAAATACCGATGAAATGCCGGAACTAATGCCCATTGATCCGAATTTAATCGATCGTTATTTTGACGAACAGGGACATTTGTCAAAAGCCATTCCGGAGTACGAACTGCGGCCGCCCCAAATAGAAATGGCCCGTCATGTATTAAAAGGTTTAAATGAACGTGCGTATGTAGTGGCCGAGGCGGGTACTGGTACGGGTAAATCCATGGCCTACCTGGTGCCGGCCATTGAGTGGGCTGTTAAAAATCGTCACGCCGGCCAGCGCGTGATTGTTTCTACCAATACCAAAAATTTACAGGAACAGTTATTTTTTAAAGATTTGCCCACGCTTTACGCCACTGTAGAAAATAAATTTAAAGCCGTTTTGCTAAAGGGCCGTTACAACTATTTATGCCTGGAAAAATGGCATACCGTGCTAACCGACATGAATCAGCGACTATCAAAAGATGAACGGACACGTTTGCTGCCGCTGGTTTATTGGGTAGAACAAACCCGCACCGGCGACATCATGGAAAATGCAGGATTTCAACTGGAACGCAATATCGGCTTGTGGGAAAAACTGACCGCCGAACCTTCCTATTGCCCTGGCAAAGCCTGTAAATATTACGAAGACTGTTTTTTAATGAAAGCCCGCGAACATGCCAAACGGGCCGATGTGGTGGTCGTCAATCATGCTCTGCTGTTTGCCGATCTGGCTTCCGGCCGTTCTACACTTGGCGATTATGAAGTGCTGGTGCTGGATGAAGCCCACAATATCGAAAAAACAGCGGCTGAATACCTTGGCATACGCGTCAATTACTGGTCTTTCCGCAATCTTTACCATCGCATTTACGAAGAAGAACCCAATAAGTCCGGCACCATTGTCCAGATCGAATACCGCTTAAGCACCAGTAAAAATCTAGAACAGGACAAGAAGAACCGCCTTACGCGCTTAACCCAAAAAGTGAAGTTCAGCTCGTTGAACTTAAAAGAGAAAACACAGATTTTTTACAATGAATTCAGCCGCATGCTACGCGACCAGTACGGAAGCCGTGAAAAACCAGAAAAGGATGAAACACGGATCCGTTACCACAAAAACTTCAAATTTTTCCGCATACTGGAAGATGAAATCGATGCATTGAAAAAAGCTTTGGCGCGTTTCATTAATGATTTAAATCAACTGATAGACGCCTTGAATAATCTGGATTTTGACGCCTTTAAATTTCAGGCTCAGCTCACCAGGGAGGTCATTTCCAGCTACGAGCGGGCAACCGAACTGATGGAAGGATTCAGTTTTTGTCTGAAAGGCGATGAGAAAAATTATGTTTACTGGTTGGATTTGCCGCGTAACGACTGGAGTAATGATGTGTCGATGTACGCTGTTCCATTAAATATTGACGAACTGCTGAACAAAATGCTTTACCCGAATGTGGAAACTGCTATTTTTACCTCGGCTACGCTGGCGGTCAATAAATCTTTCGATTATTTCAAATCGCGGGTTGGCCTTAATTTAATTAAAGCCCGGCCGGTCATGGCCACGGCTTTTGATTCTCCGTTTGATTATAATTCTCAGTTGCTCTTAACGGTTACCGACTTTTTACCTGATCCGCGTTCTGCGGAATATCCTCAAGCCGTGCGGGATTTAATAATTCGATTACACAGCGAACAAAAACGCGGCCTGCTGATTCTTTTGACCAATTACAGCATGCTTAATCAAATGTACGAATGGCTCAAGCCGCATTTTGATGCGCAACATGTCTTGCTTTTAGCGCAGGGGAAAAGTGGCAGCCGAACTAATATTTTAAATCAGTTCAAGGAAAACAGAGATTCCATCTTGCTTGGCACCGATAGTTTTTGGGAAGGTATCGATGTGCCCGGCGATGCTCTGGAACTGTTATTCATTCCCAAACTGCCGTTTGATGTGCCTTCGGAACCGGTGATTGCCGCCCGCATGGAAGCCATTAAACGGCGTGGCGGAAACCCTTTTATGGAGTACTCATTGCCCGAAGCCATTATTAAATTCCGGCAGGGCTTTGGAAGGCTGATTCGCAATAAAAAAGATTTTGGCGCTGTGATTATTGGCGATAATCGGATTAGCCGCATGCGCTATGGGCAGCACTTTTTAAATAGTATCTCCGGACGTAAAGAAATCGTTTTTGATGAAAACATGCTTTTCAAACTGTTGGACGACTGGTTTAATAATCGAACTCTGGAGGAAGATTTAAATGAACAATAAAAAGTTGGTGATTGGATTGGATGATTTGACCTTAAAAGACCTTGCCTATTTTCTTGAGAACAGACCGCAGATCGTGATTGATCAATCTGTGAAGGAAAAAATTGAAAAAAGTTATCAAGTGATTAAAGAAATTATTGAACAGGATAAAGTGGTTTATGGCGTAACCACTGGTTTTGGCAAATTTGCCGATGTTCGGATAAAACCTGAGCAAACGCGCGAATTACAGAGACGCCTGGTAGTAAGCCACGCCGCAGGCACAGGTAAGCCGATGGCTGCGAACATCGTCCGTTTGATGATGTTGCTGAAAATTAAAAATCTTTCACAGGGCTTTAGCGGCGTTCGGTGGACCGTTGTAGAGCAACTGGTAAATATGTTAAACGGGGGAATTGTGCCGCTGGTGCCGGAAAAAGGCTCGGTAGGCGCCAGTGGTGATCTGGCGCCTCTGGCTCACATGGCCCTGGTAATGATTGGCGAAGGTGAAGCCTTTTACCAGGAAAAACGTATGCCTGGCAAACAGGCGCTTGAAGCGGCCGGATTGCAGCCCATCCATTTAGAAG
>JAGHBR010000083.1 GCA_021160885.1 Caldisericaceae bacterium | reverse complement strand
CTTTAACCTATGCAGGCAATCGGGAAAATTTAGCCGATCTGGAAAAAGATCCCAGGTACCTTTTTTATCATGGGAATATTTGCGATGAAATCGTGGTGGACAACCTGATGAGCAACGTAGATGCAGTGGTCAATTTTGCTGCAGAAACCCATGTCGATCGCTCGATTCACGAGGCTGGATCTTTTATTGAAACCGATGTAAAGGGGACTTTTGTATTGTTGGAAGCTGCTAAAAAATATGGCATCGAACGTTTTTTACACATTTCTACCGATGAAGTGTACGGTTCTATCGAAAACGGTTCTTTTAAAGAAAGCGATCCTTTAATGCCCAATAGTCCGTATTCAGCCAGTAAGGCTGGCGGTGATTTGCTTGTACGTTCCTATTTTAAGACTTATGGGTTGCCGGTATTGATTACGCGTAGCTCCAATAATTATGGCCCTTACCAGTACCCTGAAAAGTTGATACCGCTTTTTGTGACCAATGCGATTGACGACCAACCGCTGCCACTTTACGGCGATGGGAAAAATGTGCGTGACTGGATTTACGTGGAAGACAACTGCGCTGCAATCGATCTGGTGTTGCACAAAGGCGAATTGGGTGAAATTTACAATATTGGTGGCGGCAATGAACGTGAAAATATCTACATTACAAATTTCATTCTGGATTACCTGGGCAAGCCTAAATCGTTAATCAAGCCTGTTGCTGATCGTCCTGGACATGACCGCAGGTACTCGGTGGATACAAGCAAAATTCGGGCTCTGGGCTGGGAACCGAAGTGGAACCTGGATGAAGGATTAAAGCACACCATTGACTGGTACGTGGAAAATGAAACCTGGTGGCGGCGCATCAAAGAAAAACAGGAAGAGTATAAACGCTTTTACGAAAAACATTACGCCCAGCGCTAATGACAGAGAAGGATAGGGCATGGCGCGCATCAAACAAGCTTGTAAAAATCATCCCCAACGCTTGACCAGCCGAAGGTGTTACTATTGCCATGCCCCTATCTGCACAGAATGCCAACAACATATTGAGCACCATCTGTTTTGCGGATACTGGTGCTACTTACGTTGGAAAACAAAGCAAGTTTCTACAAAATTTAAAGCGATTCCACATTTAACGACAATTGCGTTGATTGTACTGATTTTATTGAGTAACCTGATTTTGTTTTTCTATTTTTCCCATCAGCTTTCAGATTTGAAATCAAAAATTCCTGCCCCGGCTCCTGTCAGTCAAAAGGACTCTGCCTGGTTTAAAATCGATTCGGTTTTTCGTCCGGTGCAAAACCAGATCAGCTTTGCCGTGGCTGCATCCGGACAGATTAGCGTTTCACTATGGCAAAACGGAAATTTGGTTCAATTCAGCAACGTTCGCAATGGCTATTTAAATTTTACTAACGTGCCTCTGATTTATGGAGAAAATCATTTTGTTCTCTGGGCACATAAGGCAAATGGCAACACACAATTAATTGATTCGCTGAATATTTCATACCGTTCGGCCCGCTTAGAATTTTTAGCCCGACCGGTAAGCATGGTGCCGGTTCAGGAAAAACTTGTGGCCTTGACTTTTGACGCCGGTTCCAGCAACAAAGGTGCTGATACGTTATTAAGCATTTTGCGTCAAAAAAAACTGCATTGCACCTTATTTTAACCGGTGCCTTTTTAAAGCGCTACCCGCAATTGATACAGCAAATGTTAAGCGATGGACATGAAATAGGCAACCACACCTTTAACCATCCACATTTTACCACTTATGCCGCAAATCATTTGCATCAACTTGGAAAAAATACCAGCCGGGAACATGTTATTAATCAGTTAACAAAAACCGACAGTCTGTTCCAACAGCTAACCGGCCGGCACATGGCGCCTTACTGGCGTGCGCCGTTTGGGGAATACAATCGACAAATTTTACGCTGGGCGGCAGAAGCCGGCTTTAAGCACATTGGCTGGTCGCCAAAGTGTGATGCTCTGGATTGGGTTAATGACACCACCAATACACTGTACCGTAGCAGCAACCAAATTTTGCAACATTTTTTAAAACTGGAAGAAGAACACGGACTGAATGGTCGTATTATTTTAATGCACATTGCTACTGAACGCCAGAACGATTTTGCTTATTTAATGCTGCCGGCGCTGATTGATTCTTTACGCCATCGCGGTTATCGCTTTGTGACCGTCAGTAAGTTATTAAATGCCCGGCATCTGCCTTGAGTAATCTGAAACTTCTAAAAAAATCAATAAAAATGTCATTCCCGCGAAAGCGGGAACCTCTAAGTTGACAGGTTTGGAGAATCCCCTATTTTTTTAAAGGTTTCAAACCGTCAATAATTTAGCAGTTACCTTGTTTTTATTGGAAACATTTGAAAAGGATTGGCACAGAAAATTTTGTTAGCTGGTTAGCGAATCGTATCTCCAAAATTTTCATGTGTTTCGGAGGCCACTTATTGTAATAACAGGGCCAAGATGGCTATTTTTGGAATGAATTCCAATCCTTCTTAAATTCTATTTTACAAAAAATTAAATGAAGAGAAAAAATGCCAGAATTACCAGAAGTTGAAACGATTATCAGAGAATTAAAACCTTTGCTAACGGGCAGAACCATTAAAATGGTTGAACCATTGTGGGCAAAATCCTTTGTCGATCAGGCCGAACGCCCTGTAAGCGGGCAAACCATCCGCCAAATTCGTCGCATCGGTAAATACATTTTATTTGATCTTGATCAGAGTCATCTGGTCATTCATTTGCGAATGACCGGACGCCTGTCGATACAGAACAATCAATTTGATTTGAATGACCATCCTCATTTGCGCTGCCTTATTTATTTTGAGGATGGCTCTGTTTTACTATTTGAAGATACAAGAAAATTTGGCCGAATTTACCACGTAGAACAAGCTGAACAAGTGCTTAAAGAAGTCGGTTTAGATGCCTTTGACCCGCAAATGACTTTTGACTATTTTTACAGCTCATTAAAAAAGCGCAAAATGGGTATTAAAGCTTTTTTAATGTCGCAAAAATGGATTGCGGGGCTTGGTAATATTTACACCGATGAAAGTCTTTTCAGAGCAAAAATTCATCCGGAACAGCTGTGTACTAAAATCGGTCGTAAAAAAGCCAAGGAACTGTACGATGCGGTCCAATATATATTGCAAAAAGCAGTCGAAAACATGGGCAGCACCATTTCAGATTACCGCGATGCTTATGGGAATCCTGGTCAAAATCAATTGTATTTCAAGGTTTACAAAAGGGCTGGGCAGCCCTGTTTTAACTGTGGCACATTGATTGAAAAGAAACGCGTCGCCGGAAGAGGCACGCACTTTTGCCCCAAGTGTCAAAAGATAAGGGGACAAGAATGATCATTACCTTTATGAGTGATTTTGGCACAAAAGACGGGTATGTGGGCAGCGTAAAAGGAGTTTTGTTGAAAGAAGCGCCCGATGCACGATTAATCGATATTACTCATGAAATTCAGCCATTCAACATTAAAGAAGCAGCCTACAGTTTGTTGAATTACTACGATTCTTTTCCCAAAGGGACGGTCCATTTAATCGTAGTTGACCCGGGGGTAGGCAGCGAACGGAAACCAGTCATCATTCGCACCCTCGACTATTTTTTTGTAGGGCCGGACAATGGTGTTTTTAATTTCATCCTAAAAAGAGAGGCCTACCAGGCATTTGAAATCAGGCCGGAAGTAGTAAATCCACAAAGTTTTAGCAATACGTTTCATGGGCGGGATATATTTGCACCGACCGCTGCGCTGCTGGCTAAAGGCATAAAGCCGGAAGAAATTGCAATGCCTCTGGAACGGGTTGTAATTGATGACCATCAGGAACTAAAGTTGGAGAACAATACATGTAAGGCAGCGGTTGTTTCTGTTGATCATTTTGGCAATATTATTTTTGCGCTTTCCAGAGAGGATTTGAAACATTGGAAAAAAGTCATAAAATTGGTAAATTTTAAAAATTTTAAAAGCGATCGCATTTGGGATTATTACGCCCAGCAGAAGGTGGGCAAACCTTTGGTATTGTGGAATAGTAAGAATATGTTGGAGATTGCCCTCTCTCAGGGCCATGCAGCAAATTATTTTAAAGTAGACCCGAAAAAAGATTTTGCTTTAATTGAATTAAGCGATGTGACAGAAAAAGTTGAGAACAATTGAATGAAGATCTGGGGAAAAGATTTAAATAACGCTGATTTCCGCGCCTTAATTGGTTCGTTTTTGCTAGCTTTATTGCTATGGGCAGCGGTTACCACAGATAAAACCTATTCGATTCGTGTAAGTTTACCTTTTGAAATCAGCGACTTGGCCAATGGTTATGTGCTAAGAGAAGCCCCTCCTAAAACAATTAACTTAAAATTAAAAGGCAAGGGCCGGGCTCTTTTAGGCCTCTATTTTTACAAACCGATCATCCGATTGGAATTGCCTTCTGTTGATCGCTCAACCGTTGTGGATTTAAGGGACTTTAAGAACCAGTTTTATGTGGGCCAGGAATTAGGTATTACGGTTGAGGATGTGCTCGAACCAAAGAAAATTGAGATAAAAGTGGATCGCTACAAGGAAGCACTTAAAACAATTACCATAAAACATGATATTACGCCCCTGCCTGGCTACAGTTTAACCGGTGTTTTTCCAGAAATTGACTCAGTTAAGGTGATGGGCCCGACACATCTCGTCGATCAAATCAGAACAATTGAAAGTGAACTTGTTAAAATCGAAAAAGTGCGTTATCCGTTTACTGAAAAAGTGAAACTTATTTCGCCCTATCCGGAAATTGTAAAAATAGAGCCTGAAGTTGTTAATGTAAAGTTTAGAATCGAACAAATTGTAGAACGCCAGTTGTACAACATTCCCATTCAGATTATCGGTGTGCCGGAAAATCTGGAACCACAGGCTATCCCCCCGGTAATTTCGGTACGGATTAAGGGCAGCGAGCAAAAAGTCAAAGCGATTCAGCCGGAGCAGATTACGGCCATTTTTGACTACCAGAAAGACTTTCGCATTGGGCGGAGTCATTACGTGCCAAAAATAGAGTTACCCGAAGGAGTTACGGTAGTGCAAATTAGTCCAAGATCTTTTCGCCTGATATTAAAAAAGAAGGAAGAAAATCAATGAAAATATTAGGAATAGAAACTTCATGTGATGAAACATCGGCTGCGGTTATTGATGATGTGAAAGTACTTTCCAATATTATTTCATCGCAGGAAATTCACAATCAGTTTGGCGGAGTGGTGCCGGAATTAGCTTCGCGAGCTCACATTCGTACAATTGTGCCTATTGTAGAGAAAGCTCTGGAAAAGGCACAGGCATCTTTAAGTGATCTGGATGGTTTTGCGGTCACTTACGGGCCCGGTCTGGTTGGAGCCTTGCTGGTTGGTTTGAATTTTGTTAAAGGATTAGCCCTGGCTACAAGTAAACCGTTTGTAGGCGTCAATCATATTGAAGGACATATTTACGGGAATATTCTCTCTCAGACAAAAATTGAATTTCCAATCATTTTTTTAATTGTTTCCGGAGGGCATACCCAACTGGTACTCATGGAAGATCACTTGAAGTACAAAATCATCGGTCAAACGCGGGACGATGCGGCGGGAGAAGCTTTTGATAAGGGCGCTAAATTACTGGGATTGGGCTATCCAGGCGGACCGCTGATTGACAAATTAGCCCAGAAAGGAGATCCTGATCGCTACCAGTTTCCTCGCGCTATGTTAAAAGACAATCCCTTTGATTTTAGTTATTCCGGACTCAAAACCTCTTTGCTGGTTTTTTTACAAAAATTAACTCCAGAGGAGAAGGAAAAACATTTAAATGATATTTGTGCTTCTTACCAAAAAGCAGCGGTTGAAGTTTTGGTTGTAAAAACCATCAGGGCAGCAAAAGAATATGGGGCAAAAAGGATAGCCATTGCCGGTGGAGTGGCGGCCAATTCATTGTTGCGATCCTGGTTAAAACAGGCCTGTGATGAGCATGGTTTTGAATTTTACCTGCCAGACTTTGCTTATTGTACAGACAATGCAGCCATGATCGCCCGAGCCGGCCTGGAATATTTGCGGCATGGGAAACAATCTGATTTTAATCTGAATGCCTATCCGGCTTTAAAATTAACACAAACCGAATGATAGATAATCAATAATGACAATAGTAAACAAATTAATGTGGCATAAACAACAAATTAACTGGATTAAGTTTAGCATAACTGCAAAAAACTGGCGCTTGCTGCAAAGTTTTTTGTGCAACAAGGAAATTGTTAATTTAAAATTATGCAATATAATCAAATTCATGGACTCATTGCTATTAAAAGCGAATTCATCAGCCATTCAACTATTCAACTATTTACTCATCCGCCAAATTAACTTTACGGAAAGCCTATGCCTGAACTGATTCGCCTAAATATTCCTTTTATCGTAATTTTGCTTGCCGGCGCAGGCGCATTTGGAATAAGTTATTTTTTCTACAGAAAAACTAATCCGCAAATTTCTGAATTTGCGCGATGGATTTTACTAATTCTGAGAGCATTAGTAATCTGGCTTTTAGTCCTGCTGTTTTTCACGCCAACCATTCGTTTAACCTTATTAAGAGAAAAATTACAAAAAATTGCAGTTTTTATAGACAATTCAAAATCGATGACCGTTAAAGAAAACGGCAACACTCGCTGGGATCAGGTCGTCAAAATCGTTAAAACGATTCAAAATGAACTACCGCAAAATGCAATCTCCTGGTTTAGCTTCAACGCCCAAGTCGAACCATTGACCAGCCTGGACAGTTTGCGCACTTCAGAAGGGCCGACCAATTTTCAGGCTGTCATAAACAAAATAGGTAAAGAAAAATTTGACAGAGTCATCATCATCAGCGACGGAATTATTACCGAAGGCCGTCTGCCAATGCTGGAACAGAGAACGAGTAGTAAGATTTTTACCATTCCTGTGGGCAAAATGCAAAGCCCAGTTGATCTCTTCATCAGTGATGTACAAGCTCCCAACACGATTTATCAGAACGAAATGACAGAAGTCAAGGTTGTTGTGGGCGCTCAAAACCTTCAAAAAAATATTTCTTTGAAATTAAAGATTAAAGACAAGAATAAACTGCTTGGTCAGCAAACAATTAAGTTAGTAAAGGGGGGCGGTGAATTTAGTGTTACTTTTAAATATCGCCTGGCCAATCAGGGCTTGCATCATTTGACGGCTGAGCTGCAGGCTTTAGAAGAAGAGTCGAATGTAGAAAACAATCAATTCCATTTTGTGCAAGAAGTTCTGAAAGCCAGAAAATTGGTGGCTCTTTTCAGCGCATATCCCAACTTCGATGTTAAATTTTTAAAGTTGGCTATCAAGAAATTTCCGAGGTTTAACGCACTGACTTTTGTCGAAAATAACCGGGGACAATTTTTAATTAAAGATGATTTAAACAAACTGGACAGCACAGATGTCTGGTTATTTGTCGATTTTCCCGGTTTAAAGACTTCTAGCCAGGTGTTACAACGGCTGCGAACAAGCTGGGAGAAAAACCATCAAAATGTATTTCTAATGTTAGGCCCACGTTTTAATGCAACAAAATTGCAACAAATTTCCACCAAATTCCTTAGAATTACTCGTACTGGTAACCGCATGGCTAAGGAATTGATGCCAGTAGTCAATACCTTGCCGCAAGCAGCAGCCTTCGTGAAAATTTTTGATGATCAGGTTGTAAATCAACAGTTTTGGAGCTTAGCTCCTCCATTACAAACCTATTATTTGAATTTACCAGCGGCTAACGACAATTTAATGCTAGTGCAGTCTTCTGTGAAAGGGCGAATGGTCCCACTGCTATTTCTTTCTGAAAAACAACTGAAAACTATCGTCTTAAATGGAATGGGATTCTGGCGCTGGCATTTTCTGTTACAGCCAAATGAGCGGTTAGATCAGGGCTACACCATTTTGGTTGAAAAATTGTTGAGCTGGTTAGGGCAGCGCACGCCCTTTAAACCGGTTGCTCTTTTCGTAGACAAAAAGAGCGCCAACATTGGCCAGCCGGTAAAAATAGAGGTTCGGGTACTTGATACGCGTTTGCAAACTGTTGAAAACAGTTCGGTAATCATTAATATTAAAAAAGGTCAACAATCTTTCAGCCTGCCGATACAAAAAGAAAAAGCCGGGCTGTTTAAGACTCAGTTTACTCCGGTCAGAGCAGGAGATTTTAAACTGCTGGCCCAAGCCTTTCAAAACGGCCAATTGTGGGGCGTTGATTCCACACAAATCATGGTCATTCCTGTCAATAAAGAACTCATTCATCTGAATCCTGATACTTTATTTTTAAAAAAGCTGGCTGAATTTAATCAGGGCGAAATGATTCCATTAGATTCACTTTACCATTTGACAGATATTTTCCGGGGACAAAAACAATATTTTCATCAGGAAAAAGAAATCGAAATTTGGTACAAAGTAGGTTTATTAATTTTAATATTAATTTTAATCACTCTGGAATGGAGCTTGCGTAAAAAGTGGAATTTAATCTAAGACCGTAAAATTATTGCCACTGAATCACACCGAACCTTCAGGAAATTTTGAGATTTGAGTTTTGAATGTTGAATTGATTTGGTGCCTTACTAATGAGATTTATTGTTAGGGGTTATTGCGAACCAATGATGTGTTAAATTACGTTTGTTGTTTCAGCAACTTTTTGTACACAGTTTCGTAATGTTATTTAAACTTAACCTGATAAGATGGAGGATTTGGCAATGAAGATGGTCAAAAATTTGCTTTTTATTTTACTTCCCGCTCTACTTTTAGCGCAATCACTCGACATTCCAACTTCAAAATTTGGTTTAAGTATTGGAAATTCAAAATCTTTTTCCGGTTTGCGAATTAACTGGAGCGATAGGCAGGTAAGAAATATCAACGGCATCAATTTAACCCTCTGGAAGGCTAAAGACAACCGTGAAGCTGTAGTAAAAGGAATTTCTTTAGGGTTATTAATGCCCGAAGCCCGAGAACTGTATGGTCTGCAGGCCGGGTTGGTCGGCGTTTCAGCAGAAAAGAAGATGGTGGGCTTAAATTTGGGACTGCTCGGCAGCGGTGCAGGAAATTCGATGCTCGGCATTAATTTTGGGGGACTGGGAGTTGGTAGTGGAAATAAGATTAGCGGTATTTCAGTAGCAGGGGTTGGCCTGGCAGCCGGAAAAGAACTAAAAGGCCTGGCTGTGGCAGGATTTGGATTAGGAGCGGGTGAATCATTTAACGGCCTGGGAATCGCTGGCTTTGGCCTTGGTGCAGGTAAATCGTTGAAAGGGGTCACCATTTCAGGATTTGCCAGTGGGGCAGGCCAATCCATGAGCGGTATTCATCTGGCAGGCTTTGGGCTGGGTGCCGGGCAAGATGTGAAAGGTATTCATATTGCTGGTTTTGGCGTTGGCGCCGGCAATGACCTGGTTGGCTTGCAAGCCGCTTTGTTTGGTGTGGGGGCCGGCGGCTCGATTGAAGGCGTTAGCATTGCGGGTTTTGGTCTGGGCGCCGGACAAAAATTGCGCTGGCTGAATGTGGCTGGTATTGGCATCGGCGCTACTGAAATCGAAGGGCTTAGTTTGGCCGGTTTATTCCTGGGAGGTAAATCCGTAAAAGGCATTACGTTAACACCTGGGTTAATTAAAATTCCGGAAAAAGGCATGCTTAAGGGATTTGGGCTTTCATCCATTAACTGGAATAAAGGCAGTCAGGTTGGAATCTCTTTAAGTTTGATCAATTATGCAAAAAATCTGCACGGTTTACAAATTGGATTGTTAAACTACGCGGGCAATAATCCAAAATGGTTACAGGCCTTACCGCTGTTAAATTTCAATTTTAATTAAGAACGATTAGTTTAACAAGGCAAGTCCGTCCCAACGCAAAATGATTTTAGGAAACTTTGGAAAAAATCATTAAGGATGTAATTTCCGTGCAGGCGGGGATCTCTAATTTATTGTCAATATTAGATTCCGCATCGAGTGCGGAATGACAGGTTTGGAGAATCCCTGATCTTTTCAAAGG
>JAGHBR010000186.1 GCA_021160885.1 Caldisericaceae bacterium | reverse complement strand
ACTTATGGCCGTTCCTACGGCGATTACAATATCAAAGAGCTGGACACGGCTCTGGAACGCATGAAACTGGCAGGCGCCTTTTTCTTTTTACTGCCCGGCCCCAAAATGATCTGGCAGTTTGGCGAACTGGGTTACGATTACACAATTGATTACAATGGAAGAGTGGGCAATAAACCCATCCGTTGGGATTATTTTCAACAGGAAAATCGCCGAAAGCTTTACAAGGCATGGGCAGCCATGATCAGGCTTCGAAAAGAATATCCGGTCTTTTACAGCTCGGCCACTTCAGCTAATCTTTCTGTAAAGGGAACGATAAAGCGAATAAATCTTTATCACGGTTTGATGAATGCCAGCATTGTAGGTAATTTTGGCGTAACCAGCTCAACGGTTCAACCTGAATTTAATCATGCCGGCTGGTGGTACGATTTCTTCTCTGGTGATTCCCTTTTTGTACAAAACACAGACACAACCATTACGCTTCTTGCCGGTCAATTTCATATTTTTACCGATCGAAAAACCTTCAATCCTGAACCGGGGCTGATTTTAACCGATCTACCGCACGAAACAATCAAGGTACCCGAAACTCTGACCTTAAAGCAAAACTATCCCAACCCATTTAATCCTGAGACGACGATTGAATTTTATTTGCCAAAAGCAGGCAACATAGAACTTAAAATATTCAATACCAGCGGTCAGCTGATCAAAACCCTTTATCAGGGCAAAGCCATGCCCGGCTGGCATCAGTATAAGTGGGACGGCGCCAATCTGGCAGGCAAAAACGTCGCTTCCGGAATTTATTTTTACCAATTAAAAGCCAGAGGCAGCTCGTTTTTAAAAAAAATGATGCTCTTACGCTAATGAGAAATAGGCATTTTGCAGGAAGATAAAAATTCTGTTTAATAAAAATGCAATTTTTAGGGAACAAGAAATTGCTTTCTGATATTTATTTTAATAAATTTGCCAACGCAATGCGAAAGTGGCGGAACTGGCAGACGCGCTAGGTTCAGGGTCTAGTGGGCGCAAGCCCGTGGGGGTTCAAATCCCCCCTTTCGCACAGCAAAAAGCCTCGCCAGGGCGAGGCTTTTTCTTTTGGGTAAATTTTTTTCTGCTTCTTGCTTCTTTAGGAGCACTTCCTCAGAAAGATTAAATACTTCACAGGTCAAAATTTTAATTTTAAATTCTGCAAAACAATGACATTCAGAAATGCTTGGCTAACCCCATTTTAACAGCTTTTAACATGGAAGCAAAAAGGCTAAAAATTTCTCTGTCCGTTCCCTGGACCAATATAAATTTGTTGTTGCAGTCCTGTTCTGGTTTATCTTTTCTTTTTCGCTACATATTTGTTTTTATTTTACAAAGTTTCTTTTTAAATTAGCTTATTATGAAAAAAACAAAATATGATGAGCAAAAACTAATTGAAGCGGCGCGGCAGGCACGGAAATTTGCCCATGCCCGCTATTCCCATTTTCAGGTTGGGGCTGCTCTGCTTACCAAAGATGGCCGCATCATTACTGGCTCCAATGTTGAAAGCAGTTCCTACGGATTAACCATTTGTGCGGAACGCGTGGCCTTAACCAAAGCCCTTTCGGAAGGCATTGAACAATTTGAAGCCATCGCCATTGCCGCTCGTGATGGCATGTTTACCCCGCCCTGTGGCGCCTGCCGTCAACTATTGTTTGACTACGCGCCTGATATCGATGTCATTTTAAGCAATGGCCATGAATTTCAAAAATTCAAATTAAAAGAACTTTTGCCACACGCATTTGATGATTCAAGTCTCGGAGAAAAATGAAAAAGGGTATTTTGATCGGAATTGCCGGAGCTTCTGGTTCAGGTAAAACATTAGTCGCCAATACCATTATTGAACGTTTAGGCTCCGACAAGGTTGTTTTGATTCAGGAAGATTCGTATTACAAAGACCTGTCCGACATTCCTCTTGATGAGCGCGCCGGTCGTAATTTTGATCATCCGGATGCCTTTGACCATGATTTGTTGGCTGAACATTTAAAACTTTTGTTAGAAGGCAAAACCGTCGCTCATCCCATTTATGACTATAAAACCCATAGCCGCTTAAAGGAGACAAAAACTGTCGGCCCACACACAATTATCATTCTGGAGGGCATTCTGGTTTTGAATGAAGCCAAACTGCGTGAGCTGATGGACATTCGTGTTTTCATTGACACCGCGCTGGACATCTGTTTTATCCGTCGCTTAAAGCGGGATATTGAAGAGCGCGGACGTAGCGTAGAATCTGTCATTGCTCAATACCAAAACACGGTACGTCCCATGTATTTTCAGTTCATTGAACCTTCCAAGCGGTACGCCGACATCATCATTCCGCGTGGCGGCAAAAATCTGGTTGCCATCGATATTTTAACCACCAAAATTCGTTCACTACTATTACAACAGGAAAAACTAAATCTGGAGGCCCAGGTTTAATTATGATGCATGTGGTTCACCGGCACACTGGCTGGATTGAAGTGATTTGCGGAAGCATGTTCAGCGGAAAAACGGAAGAATTGATTCGCCGTTTACGCCGGGCAATGATTGCGCGCCAAAAGGTGGCTATCTTTAAACCCAAAATTGACACCCGCTACAGCACAAAAGAAATTGTTTCCCATGATCGGCAAAAAATAAAATCTATTGTTGTAGAAACGCCACAGGAAATTTTAGAAAAAGCCCTGGAAGCTCAGGTGGTTGGCATTGACGAAGCACAATTTTTCGACGAATCCCTGGTTGATATTTGCCAGAAATTAGCTAACATGGGCAAACGAGTCATCGTAGCCGGCCTGGACCAGGATTACCGGGGAAAACCTTTTGAACCCATTCCCCAGCTACTGGCCGTAGCCGAATACATCACCAAAACACACGCTATTTGTGTAGTTTGCGGCAATCCCGCCAACCACACCTATCGCAAAACAAAACAAAAAGATAAAGTTGTGGTGGGCGCTTCGGATATTTACGAGGCTCGCTGTCGTAATTGCTTTCATGCACCGGAAGAAGATGAAGAAGAGGAGAAATAACGGCTATGTTAGGACATATTCTGGACATTTTGTTTGGTTTTTTCGGTCTGGCCGCTTTAATCGGCATTGCATTTCTGTTTTCAGGCGACCGGAAGCACATTCATTGGAAACAGGTGATTTATGGCATTCTGTTACAAATTTTGTTTGCCATGTTCGTTTTGCTTACCCCCTGGGGAGCAACCGTTTTTAACTGGATAGGCCAGTTCTTTGTTAAAATCATTTCCTTTACAAACGAAGGTTCTCGTTTTCTGTTTGGCGTTTTAGCCGATCAGGCTACTTTTGAACAGGCTTTCCCGGCAGAGTTGAAATTAAAAGGCGTTGGTGTTGTTTTTGCTTTTCAGGTATTGCCAACTATCATTTTCTTTTCTTCATTAATGTCTGTGCTTTACTACCTGGGCATCATGCAAAAAATAGTGCAGGGCATGGCCTGGGTTATGGCTAAAACCTTACGGGTCAGCGGGGCTGAGTCTATTTCCGTGGCCGCCAACGTTTTCATCGGTCAAACCGAAGCCCCATTGGTGGTGCGCCCTTATGTAGACCCGATGACCAAGTCGGAATTGCTTACCTTGATGATTGGAGGCATGGCCACCATTGCCGGAGGTGTGCTGGCCGCTTACGTTGGGCTTTTGGGCGGTAGTGACCCGGCCCAGCAGCTGTTTTACGCCAAGCACCTGCTGTCAGCCAGCATCATGGCGGCCCCGGCAACCATTGTCATTTCAAAAATTCTGTTACCCGAACGAGAAGAATCATTAACCATGGGCGAAGTAAAAGTACCTATCGAGCGTACTTCGGTAAATGTAATCGAAGCGGCAGCCACCGGGGCAGCCGACGGCTTAAAATTAGCTTTGAATGTGGCGGGAATGTTACTGGCCTTCATTGCTCTAATCGCTATGGTTAACTGGATTTTGGAAGGCGTTTTCACCAATCTGCTGGGCATTACAGTTCAGGGCGGTCAGCCGGTCTCTCTGGAACTGGTGCTGGGTTATTTGCTAAGCCCAATTGCCTGGATTATTGGTGTGCCCTGGCACGATGCTATTAATGTCGGCTCTTTAATCGGTGAAAAAATTGTTTTGAACGAATTTATTGCCTATCTGCATCTGTCTAAGCTGATTCCGCAGCAAGTTTTAAGTGAAAAAGCAGTCATCATTTCCACTTACGCATTATGCGGTTTCGCTAATTTTTCGTCCATTGCCATTCAAATTGGCGGTATCGGGGGCATTGCACCGCGTCGCCGTGGCGACCTGGCCAAGTTTGGTTTAAAAGCTGTTTTAGGCGGAACTCTGGCTACTTTTATGACGGCTACCATTGCCGGTGTGCTGGTTTCACTTTAGAAAGGAAGATCAATGAAAATTTTTTTCCAGGTTTTTCTGGCGGTAATTCTTAGTTTACTTTTGATTTTCTTCGGCTCGTTTTTGATAATTAGCCTGTCTTTTGACACTTCGCCTGATATTCCGTCCAGCGCCTACCTGGAATTCAACCTTTCCGGTGATCTTCCAGATTACACGGCGCCCGATCCGGTGGAAGAAGCCCTGGGCAAAACCTCTTTTGACCTGAAAAAATTTCGCGAAAATTTAGAAAAAGCAGCTGTTGACAAACGGATTAAAACCATCGTCATTCGTCCGGAATTGTTTAATGGTGGATTTGGCCAGCTGCAGGAAATGTATTCCCTGATTCAGAAATTTCACTCTAACAGCCCCAAAAAGGTTTACGCCTACCTTGGAGCAGATTTTTCTTTTACCCGTGATTACTACCTGGCCTGCGCTTGCGATTCCATCGTCATGCCTCCGGATGCCAGTCTCTTTTTAACCGGCGTGCGCAGTGAGGTTACCTTTTACAAAGATTTCTTCAAAAAAATAGGCGTAGATGCCCAGTTTATGCGCATTGCCGAGTACAAAAACGCGCCTGATGTTTACACCCGTAACAACATGTCGCCTTACCACCGCAAGGTGTTAAAAGAAGTGATTGACCAGTATTACAACGACATTGTTGCGACCATCAGTAAATCGCGCAAAATTCCTCGGCCAAAAGTGGACAGCCTAATTAACCATGTCAGTGGTTTTAGCGGAAAGGAAGCTCTGCGATACAAACTGGTGGATGACCTGGCTTTTTACACTGAACTGAGCGCCCATTTAAAGAAACAAAACCGACGCCTTAAAAAACTCTCTGCCACAGCTTACGCGCAGCTGCCCATCAGCTCATTAAAAATCCGCAACAAAAGCCGTATTGCCGTTGTTAACTGCATTGGCACTATTTACAGCGGTTCCGAAAGCGAAATGCCCTTTTTAGGGAAAATGCTGGGCGCTAACACCATCATCAAGGATCTGCAACGCGCGGCCAAATCGAAATCGATTAAAGCCATTGTCTTGAGGATTGACAGCCCGGGTGGAGCTTCTTTACCCTCAGCAGCCATCTGGCGGGCTATCTTGGAAGCCAAAAAGAAAAAACCGGTCATTGCCACCATTTCCGATTTGGGCGCTTCAGGCGGTTATTACATTGCCATGGCTGCCGACGCCATTGTGGCCAATCCCAACAGCCTGGTTGGTTCCATTGGCATTTTTGCCGGCAAATTTAATTTTAATGGCGCCTATCAAAAATTAGGGCTCAATGTAGAAGCCGTTCAAAAAGGAAAAAATGCAGACCTCTTCTCAGTTCTCAGCCCCTGGACAAAAGAAGAGAAGCAAATCATCAATAAAATCATTAGCAGTTTTTACAAGGATTTTGTCCGTAAAGTGGCCGATGCCCGCCAAAAAAATTTTGACGAAACCGAAAAACTGGCCCGCGGTCGTGTTTGGACGGGCGCACAGGCTTTTAAAAACGGCCTGATCGATACCCTTGGTACGTTTTACACCGCGCTGCAAATTGCCAAACAAAAAGCTGGCATTCCAGCCGATGAATCGGTGCGCCTGATTTACTACCCGAAACAAAAATCTCTGGTTAATCAGATTTTTAGCAACATAAACGGTTTAAGTTTCCTTAAACAAAGACATTTTTTAAGTCAATTAAAGAATCTTGAAAAAACAATCGAACGGTGGCAGGAACGGCCGCTGGCCTTAATGCCTTTCCGTATTGAGTTTAAATAAAACATGGAGTTCTCTTTGAAGAAAAAAGTTGAAGAAGCCGTCGCTTACATCAAACAATTTACTGATCTTCAACCGCAACTGGCCATTATTTTGGGCAGCGGTTTAGGCCCATTCGCCGATACGCTTGAAGAAAAGGTTGTCATTCCGACGCAAGATATTCCTTATTATCCCAAATCTACGGTAGAAGGGCATGCCGGCGCTTTGGTGTTTGGTAAACACGCTGGCGTAAAAGTAATGGCTGTCAAAGGTCGTACCCACTATTACGAAGGCTATTCCATTAAAGATGTGACTTTTGTAGTACGCATCATGCAAATGCTGAAAATTCCGTTTCTGATTGTGACCAATGCAGCTGGTTCAGCCAATCCACGTCTGCAACCAGGCGACTTAATGTTAATTACCGATCACATCAATTTCCTGTTTGCCAATCCTTTGCGCGGTCCATTGGAATTTGGCCCACCACGCTTTCCTGATATGTCCAATGTTTACAGCCGGCAATATTTCGACCTGATTGATCAAATTGCTTTGGAGCGGGGTATTGCCCTAAAACATGGCGTGTTGTGGGTAACCACCGGCCCATCTTACGAAACAGCAGCCGAAGTTAAAATGATTCATAAATTTGGCGGAGACGCTATTAGCATGTCCACTGTTCCTGAAGTAATTACGGCCGTTCATTCCGGGATGAAAGTGATTGGCATTTCCTGCATTACCAATTTTGCCACCGGCATTACTAGCAACAAACTGTCACATGATGAAGTTACTGAAACCGCCAATCGTGTCAAAAAAAAATTCACCAGTTTAGTCAGTGGAATCATCGAATCTATTGATATGTTCTAAATCAACATCTTATCGGAATTTTCGATTTCAGCTTGACATAGGCAATTTATTTTTTATTTTAGACTTAAACTGTTAGTAAGCTAATATACTGTGGTTTAATTTATTTAACAGTTTCTTTGACAAATTTTTTAACTCACATTTAATATTTAGGAGGGAATGTGACTAAAAATTTAATTGGTTTAATAATTGCCCTTTTGGGTTTCTCATTCCCTGCGGTGGCACAAACCATTAGTAACGATTTTTCGCTTGAGATGAGCATCCTAAACGAAGATAAAATCCAAACCCTTTATTTATCTGATCTGGATTTTCAGAATTTTGGCACCGCTGAAGAGATTTTTCAACTCACTATTACCAAAAACAAGCCCGACCAGAGTTATTCTACCTGTTATTTTGAAATTCGTTTGTATAAAGACAATGAGCTTTTAATGGAAGCGATTTCACACCCATTTACAATTCCTGCCAATTTTACATCAGACGTTATTAGTAACCTTACTCTTGCAAGTGGTAGCTACAGGTTTGGCGAAGGCAATGATACAGAAGTTCATTTTGACCAGACAAACATTAAACCCGAAGCAGAAGAATTGCAACGGGAAATTTTAGCATCCGGTAAAGCTCCTGTTGGTGTTTATTTGCTCACCATTGAATTGCGCCAATTGAATCAAAACATACCTCTGGCCAAAGAAGAGAAAATTCTGCTGAAAGCAAGCAACCCGAGTTATCTTAATCTTGTTTCACCCGGAGCTCCGGCAGGCTCGTCACAGGTGCCAGCCATTTTCAGTCAATACCCGCTTTTTCAATGGACGGGTAATGGTTCGGAATATCAGGTTATGGTATTCGAAAAAAAGGACATGATGCAATCTTTTGACGACATCATCAATAGCCAGCCCAATTGGGTTTCTGAACGAACCTCCCAATTCAGTTTGCAATATCCGCAATCGGGTGATGCTATTCCGCTGGAATACAATAAAACCTATTACTGGTTGGTGCGCATGTACGTTTTCACTTCTGCCGGTGAAGAATTTTTGGACAGCGAAATCTGGCAGTTCAAGTTGGTTAATCCGGAACAAAGTTCAAACCTGCAGGATCAACTGGCCCAAAATGAGCTGTGGCAATTTTTGGAACAATTGCTGGGCCCCTCTGCTACTGAAGTCAAAGCAAAATTAAAGGGCGCATCTCTGAAACGTATTTTTTACAATGGCGAAGAAATAACCATAGATCAGTTCTTCAATATTTTAAATAGCTACCGGGGCAAACAGTTTGAGCTTTTGGAATTTAATGCCCCAGAATAATAGTGGAGTTATTATGAAAAAAATAATATATTTAATTCTTACTGTCTTTATTTTGCTTCCCATTTTTGCTGCGCCTCTTCAGGCAGCCAAAGAGCCTATAGCCATTGTAATCAAAGCCCGGGGCAAAGTTTATCTGGTACCTGCCGGTCAAAAAAAAGGCAAATTAGTAAAGCGGGGCAGCAGAATTTACAACAACCAAAGAATTTTAACCAAAGCCAAAAGTTACGCTATCATCAAGTTTATTGACAACGGTGGAATAGTGCGCGTGCTGGCTAATTCTTTTTGTAAATTTGAGGGCAAAAAGAAGAAAAAATCTTTGAGTAAAAACATTTTTTTAGAGTTGGGTTCAATCTTCAATCAAGTTTTTAAGAACAGAGGAGAATACCGCGTAAGCACGCCAACTTCTGTTGCTTCTGTAAAGGGAACCAAATTTTGGGTTCAGCAAAAATACAAGGGAGCAACGTTTTATTTTGGTGAAGAAGGGCTTGTGGAAATTTCAAATAGTCGAGGTGTGGCCTTGTTAAGGGCGGGTATGACCGGTATTGTGGAATCTCCCAACAGCAAACCAATTGTCCGCAAAACAAGAAAAAATGAAAAGCCTGCTTTAGATGAAGAAGAAGAGAATCCGGATGAATTCCGGCTTGAATTTGAAGACGCTCAGGGCAATACCAAAGAATTAAAATTCAAACTTCGCAAGAAAACAAAATAGTGGTGCAATATGAAAACTAAATTGCTTTTAATCATCATTTTAATGATCGGCACAAGTTTTGCTGGTAGCTTTTACCACCAGCCCCCGGCTACTGTGTTGTTGGGAGATCCACTACGCCTTGAACTTCAGGAAAGCGGTGCGAACTTAACAACCTTCCCCCCCACTGTTTACTACCGGTCTCTGGGCGAGTTTGAATTTCACAGCTTACCCATGGAAAGCGATGGTTTCAATTATTTTGTCGAGATTCCTACAGCAAAATTAGCTCCGGGGAAAGTGCAATATTATTTCGCTCTGCAAAGCGCAAACGGCCAGTTTTACACTTACCCAGAAGGGGCGCCATATTCCAATTATTACGAAACCGAAATTTTACCGGCTCGCCAGCAACGCTCTTTAAAAAAGATTGAAATCAATCTGATTTCCCCTGAAGAAAACGAAGTTTTAGACCCGGATGAAGTGTTCCTATCCTTTTCCATTCCACTGGACATCGAAAATCCGGAAAAGTGGAACTATCGTATTACGATTGATGGCATCGACCAGTCGACACGGCTGCAACAGGAAGGCCATGTCATTTCGTTTGTACCAGGTTCTGTGCGCAGTGGGGTGCATCTGGTCAGCTTTAAAGTTTACACACCAGATGGCATTTTGGTCGGCCAAAAACAATTCCAGTTCAGAATCAGTGACATTCCATCGAACAATAAGGCTTTTAGTTACAAAGGCTCATTGTTCTTAGACAACCGTGTTCAATCAATTGCCCGGAACAATCTTAATTACACACGGGGCGGTTTGCGATTGACAATGAATTATCAAAAGTTTCAGATTGACACGCGGATGATGATAAACTCCAATGAAAGTCCCGATCTGCAACCTTTGAACATCTATTCCGCCAGATTAAAGTACCAATTTTCTTATAAATACTTTCTTTATTTATGGGGTGGAGATGTTTTTCCGAACTACGACCCGCTGGTGCTACAGGGTAGGCGTATTCGGGGCATCAGCGTTGGTCTTTTCAGCAAGTACTTTGATTTAGACTACACTCAGGGGCAATCTAAAAGAGCCATTGAAGGCACTGCAGATCCTTTAGATCCGCAAAAAATGTTATTTCCTGGTACTTACAAACAAGACTTTAGAAGTCTTCGCCCGCGCTTTAATTTTGGCAGTCATTTCAGCTGGGCATTGAATCTGGTAAATGGCAAAGATGATCCGAATTCCATCGCTTATGGAGGTAATCCAAAACAATACCTGGTTGTGGGCAGCGCCATCGATTTAAACCTGCACAACCGACGCATTGTGATTCATGGCAGCGTTCAGGCCAGCATTAAAAATGTAGATGCCACAGGCGAAATTGACTTTGATACCCTGGCCACCACGCTCGATTTGAGCGAATCGGACAAAAAAATGGCCCGCCGTGTTGTTGATCTGTTCACCAAACCCGGCTTTTTAACTTTAACGCCAGGCCTTTCGCCTTTACCCAGTTTAGCCATCAATATTGACGCCCGATTCAATTATTTTAATAACAATCTGGTTCTTTCTTACAAAAATATTAATGCAGATTATTTCACGCCCGGTAACCCGTTTCTGCAAAAAGACATTGCCGGTATTTTTGTGGATGACTACATTCGCTTTTTTAACAATCGTATTTTTATGAATGTTTTTTACAATGTGTACCAAACGAATGTTTCTCAGGATAAAGCTAAAACCTCAAACAGCGACATTGGCGCTTCCATTTCTCTGATGCCTTTAAGTAATTTGCCTTCCGTTTCGCTGACTTACATTAATTACAACCGAAAAAATGATATTACAGCCGATGATTCTCTTTACATTCCGGAAGATAACGCAACCCAGTCCATTGGTCTTTCAGGATCTTACCAGTTTAATGCCGGCATTATTAAGAACACGCTTTCTGCCAGCGTAAACCGCTTTTTACGCGATGACGCTTACAAAATTTCACAATCTCAATTCAATCTGTTTAGTGTTGGCTTAAAAAATCAATTTCCTAATGGCCTTGTTTCTCGTTTTTCTTATGCTAAAAGCGCCAGCGAATACGGAGCTCTTGATGTGAAAACGACCAATGACATCACCAGGTACGCTTTTGGTCTGGAATATGATATTAAAAACTTTATTGCCGGAAGCCGGCTTCGCCCCTTCGTTAATGGTAATTTTCAAAACATCAAAAATTCTGCTCTGGCCACATCTTACAAAAGACAAAATTACACGGCTGGTCTCTACTTGAGAACAAGAAGGCTGGGCAATTTGAGCTTTCGCTACGATTACATCAACTATGGCAATTTTCGGGATTACCAGGACACCATTTTTTCGACCCGATATGAACTCTTTTTTTAAAGTTGATTTATGAAAATTCAAAAACCAGAACCTAAAAGGAAAATTATTTTTTCACTGTTTCTGCTTTCCATTGTGCTGGCTTATCTGTTGAGCTTTTCAAGTATTTTTCAAAGCCTTGAATTAAAATTTCTTGATTTTAGGTTCCATCTGCGCGGTCCTTTACCTATTACTGATTCTCCCATTGTTATTGTGGCCATCGATGACCAATCCGATCTTTCCACGCCTTATCGCTGGCCCTGGCCACGGTCCTACTTTGCCCATGTCGTTGAAAATTTGGAAAAAACAGGCGTGTTAGCCATTGGCTTGGACGTTATTTTTGATCAACCGGATTGGTACAATCCGCAAAACGATGATTCTCTGGCCCGCGTGCTAAAAAAATATTCAAATGTCATCTTGGCCGGGAAAATCCAGCAGCGCCAGGGCAAAATTTCAACTATTGAAATTGCTCCTCCTTACGAAAAATTTTTGAATGCCAATCCCGCCAACTGGGGGCTTGTTTCTCTGCAGGCTGATTTAGATGGTTTTTATCGCAGGTACCCCCTGCAAGCACAAACCGAAGACACTACTTTACTATCGTTTGCGGTCAAAATTGCACAACTTTTTCTGGAATCACGCGCACAGCAATCTGTTTCCATTGAAAATTCGGCAACGGAATTTAGGATTGATGGCATCACTATTCCCAAATATGATCACAATGACATGTTGATAAATTTTTACGGGCCTCCTTTTCATTTTCCCTATTATTCATTCGATAATATTTTGGATGACCAGCAAGTGGATTTGGTGGAAACTTACGATGTGGATGCTTTTGACGATCCGGGTGATTCAACGCTGGGTATTCCTCCGGGACTACTTTACTCTGGTGAGCTAAAAGGCAAAATTGTGCTCATTGGTTCAACCATGCAGGAATTGCACGACAATTTTCCCACCCCGTTTCTGCAACAAACCACAGAAGAAGGCGAAAAAACACAAATTGAGATGCCCGGGGTTGAAATTCATGCCAATGCCCTGCAATCCATTCTGGATCAAAATTTTATTGGACGGGCCAATCCCTGGACCATGTTGCTGATCAATGTTTTGCTGGCATTGTTATTATTATTGGGGATCAGGAAATTCACCACACTTTTAAACTTAATTTTCTTCGTTATTCTGTCATCCATTTACTTTTTTATTGCTGTTCTGCTTTTTACTCAAAACCATTTTATGTTACCGGTTGTTACGCCTTCCCTAGTGATTCTGTTTAATTTTATTAGTCAGATCAGCTACCAGTACATATTGGCTCAGCAAGAAAAACGCATGTTAAGGGGCGTTTTTTCACACTATGTGCCAGAAAAATTAATTCAGGAGATTATTGCCCATCCCGAAAAACTGGCCTTGGGTGGAGAAGAAAGAGAAGTAACCGTTTTGTTTTCGGATATTGCCGGGTTTACAACCCTTTCCGAACAAATTAAACCTGCTGAACTGGTTTCTCAACTAAATGAATATTTGACGGCCATGACCAACGTCATTTTAAAGCATGACGGAATTATAGACAAGTTTGAAGGCGATGCTATTATGGCCGAATTTGGCGTGCCGGTTTATTTTGAAGGCCATCAAAAAGCGGCTTGCCTAGCCGCATTGGAAATGCAACAGGAATTGAAAAAACTGTGT
>JAGHBR010000193.1 GCA_021160885.1 Caldisericaceae bacterium | reverse complement strand
TCTTTAGACACTATTTTAATTTTTCAACAAAGCCCGTAGAAGGATTAAAAATCCATTTTTAATCCTTTTTATTTTTTCCAGATTTTCTGAGGCTTCTGTAAAATGGGGATTCAGCTGGTAGGCACGTTCAATTTCTTCCAGGGCATTTAAAAAATAATTTCGGCATTGAATAAGATGAATTACTCCAATGTCATTCCAGTAATCGGCATATTTAAAATTCTGAATGTTTTCCATTAGCCAGGATTCGTAAAATTCTATTGATTCTTCTTCCATTTTCTTTTTACCGTACATGAATTTCAGAAAGAACAGGTCAAATTTTACCAGTACCGGATCGTCCCTGGTAATTAATTTCATTTGTAAATCAATTAAGTTGGCAATAATTCCATCTAATTTGTTTTCCTTAATTTTGTCCAGTACAAATTCAACACGTTCCTTCCACAGATCATCCTTAATATAGGATGCATTTTTCAAAGCCTTTAGCGAACGGATTAATCGAACTGGAATCACTAACTTTTGATCCGGTTCTTCTTCAAAGCTGGAAAGTAAAAGCAAGAGGCCCAAATGGAAATTAGCTTCCAAAAAATCAGGCTTCATTTCCTGAGCTTTAACAAAGCAATCTCTGGCTTTCTCATAATCATTCATGAAGGTATAAGCAACGCCCAGATCATTCAAAATATCAGGAAAAGGGCTGGTCATATTCAGGGCTTTTTTTAAGGTATCTGCAGCTAATGCGTATTCATGCTCTTTCATATAACAGGCAGCCAATTTTCGATACGCTTTAATATAATCCGATTTTAATTCAATGGCTGTTTTAAATTCTTCAATAGCTTCTTTGATAAAATTAAATGAGAACAGCACTCGCCCAAAACGGTAGCGATAATTTGGTTGTGTGACATTGGCAATTTTCTCTTTAATATTAAAAATAGTTTCAATTTCATCCACAATTTGTTCGTGGAGCTGATATGCCTGATCTTTCCAGTGTTGCTCATGATCTTTCAGCAAGTCAGGTTTAAGAGAATACCATTTTTGATAAAGCAACTTCCCTGCTTCTGATACAGCAGACTCAACTTCCGTTTTCTTTAGTTCTGTAATAATTTGGAACTGATGACCGCTGACTTTGAACTCATCAAGCAATTTAAAGGATTTCAACCGAATCTATTCCTCCCTGCAGAATCTGCTTAGCAATTTAAGACAATTAACCAATGGATTCAAATTCCAGAAAAACTTGACAACCGTATTTACATATCTAATTCCGATCATAGGTCAAAATACAAGCGATATTCCACAGGACTTGGCCAGTTGGAGACTTCATTAAATTCATCATTCTTAATTTTAATCCAGCTTTCAATCAAATTGATATCAAATATGCCATCTCGTAATAGGAATTGATAGTCTTCTTGTAAAGCATTCAGGGCGGCATTTAAACTAAATGGTAAATAACGCATGATAATTTTAGGATCAAATTCTTCAGCCTCATAAGGCCCGAACCCCTCTTTAACCGGATCGATTTTATTAACAATTCCGTCAATACCAGCCAGCAGAATTGCCGTCAAGGCCAGGTATGGATTCGCTGTGGCATCCGGCGGGCGATATTCAAAGCGGGCCTCCTGTGCATTTTTAACATATCTTGGAATTCGTACACAGGAAGCTCGATTGGCCTGACCAAAATTAATAGCGGTTGGGGCTTCTACACCAGGAACTAAACGCTTGTAAGAATTTGTAGTAGGATTTGTAAAAGCACATAAAGCAGGAGCATGTTTTAAAATTCCACCAATGTAATACAGAGCTGTTTGGTTTAGATTAGCATAACCGCCTTTTCGATAAAAGATATTCTTTTTCTGTTGATTTAGTAAAAAGTGATGCAAATGCATGCCACTTCCCGCTTGCTGATAAATGGGTTTGGGCATAAAGGTCAATTTCAGATCTTTTTGTGCAGCTAAGTTGTGTAAAATATATTTCGTTAAAATAATATGGTCGGCGCTATTTAATAGATCATCAAAAAAGATTTCAATTTCTTGCTGTCCTTTATTGCCTACTTCGTGGTGATGGTATTTTACAGAAATTCCAGCCTTAATTAACAAGCGAGTGGCTTCATCACGAAAGTCATCATACAAATCAAAAGGATTGGCAATGTGATAGCCATTAAAGCCGAATTGTTCATCGGATTCAATGCGAATAAACGATTCATTGGCATTGACTTGAAATTCAACTGCATTCAGGATGTAAAATTCGAATTCCGGCCCCCACATTGACTTATGAGCAATACCATATTTTTGTAATAAACGTTCGGCCTCAAGCGCCATATTGCGCAAATCATATTGATAAGGTGTATTTTGTTCATCAGTATTGAACACGCGTGTAAAACAACTGATTGTTTTAGCTTCACGAAAAGGATCAATCATGCAGGTGTTAAGATCGGGTTTCATGATCATATCACTATTTTCAACACGCCTGAAACCATAACTGGAACCATCAAAACCTACACCTTCCGTCATCATTTTTTTTAACACCGCTTCTGAATAGGGCAAGGACAAATGGTGTAAGCGTCCATGCAAATCACAAACTTTCAAATCAATAAACTCAATATCTTCAGTTTCAAAAATCTTTTTTACTTTATCAGACATATTCATATCAAATTCCTTTAAAACGTCTTGCTCATTGTAAAAGTGATTTAATTTAAAAAAATTACAAATCAATTGCTGCAAAAATTTGACTTCTGGGGCAAGACAGAATGATACGATGTAGATGGGAAAGTTTACAAAAAATCAAATTGTCGTTTAGAGCGGACATCTCTAAGCAGGCATTCCATTTTAATTCGTAAAAGCTCCACATCAAATGGTTTGGCAATCGAGGCATCAGCCAGTTTCTTAATTTTTAGGCGAATATCCGCTTTTTCTGGCATTATGGTGTACATGAACAAAATTTTTACTTCAGGGTGATTTTTTTTAATATGGCTCAATTCCTCTAAAAAAGCTGCATCCGCATTATCCACATTCACCAGCATCAATTGAATTTGATTCAGGAGGATGGTGTAATCCAGAGATTCAACGTCTTCACGAATGTAAACGTTAAAGCGATCTTCTAAAAACATCCCGACATTTTTACAAAATTCTCGATCGGGATCAAGCACCAATACATTCTTCTTGAAATCTTTTTCATTGCTTTGCATAAAATATTTGAATGCAAAACCAATGCCAGTTCATTGCAGGCTCAAAGTTGTATGAAAATGATTACTAAAAAGAAGATTTAATTAAAGTTAATCTCTTAATTTTATTTAAATTATAGAAATTAAAAAAATACCTGTTAGTTTTAAGATCAGCTAACAGGTATTCTCAAGCTTCAAACAAATATTTTTGTATTTTCTTAGATTTAGGAATCTTTAATATTTGGGTAAGGCGATTAATATCTCGATTCTGCGGTTCTTAGCCCGGCCTTCAGCGGTCTTATTGCTGGCAATGGGTTCCTGATCGCCTTTTCCAATGGCTTCGATTTGCGAATCTTTCAGATTAAGATTTGCCAGCAGGTACTCTTTAACGGCTTTGGCTCTTTGTTGAGAAAGTATTTTATTTTTGTAAGCACTGCCGGTTGCATCGGTGTGGCCTTCAACCATGATGTAACTGTCCGGGAATTCATAAATGGCCCTCTGCACTTTGGTCAATAGAGAAAAATATTCTGGTTGGATAATAGCACGACCTGGTTGAAATTTTAAACCAAATAAACGGATTAACAGATTATCATTTTGTACTAAAACTTCTGCTTCTTCCGGTTCAAAAAGTTCCTGAATCTTTTTAATTTTTTCTTCCAGTTCCATTCTCTTTTGCAGTTCAACAGACAAATTCGATTCCTTCTCTTTCAAGCGCTTTAACTCATCCTGCAATTCACCATTTTCTTCAATTAAACGTTTATTTTCTTTTTTTAAATTAGCAATATAGCCGATAATGGTTTGAACAGGTTCATCAAAGCCATTGTCAAACTCGGGCTTGTAGTTAAACGGTAAAGCGATATTGCGTAACAGATCTTCAAACTTCAGAATTAATAGTTCCCAGTTAGAATCTTTCTTACGTAATTCCTTAATCATTCGCGCTAAATAGATGGCATGCCGTGCCTGATAGGCAGCCAGATCCGCCTTCAATTTTGCATTGTCAAGTGAATCAGGATTGGCATTAATCAAATCTTCTGCATCTTTTAAAGCATTTAAAGCGACCAGATAAGTCTGGTAGCACAATTCGTCGGCTTTTAGTTCTTTAGCTTTTTGAATAAGCTGGCGCGGCTCCTGAAGCAGGCTGTTAACCAATGCTAAACGAATGGCCTTTTCGTAGGCTATCCGAGCTTCTTCACCATATTCTAAAGCATCTTCCTGATCATGGTCTTCAACATTTTCAACGGCTTTTTGTAAGATCTTTTCAGCCCTTTCCCAGAGCTCTTCTGCAAATTCAGGCGCGCCTACATCAAGCGCTTTTTCTCTGGCCGTAATCGTTTTGGCGAGCAGGCTTTTAACAATTTCCACATTTTTCAAACTCTCTAAAGCATAGGTCTGAACACGCAAAAGTTTGTTTTTAATTTTTTCCAGGTCTTCCCGATCGTCAAAATCTTCCGAAGCTTCTTTGTAATATTTCATGGCTTTGACGTAACTATTGGGAGAATAGACCATTGCCTGTGATTCCTGAAGCTGTTTGATTAAACGATCGTACTTTTCAAAAATACTTGCTTTTGACTGATTTTGGGCCAGAACCAGGTTGGCCGTGACCAGCAAAATAAAAAGAAAAGACAAAGAGAGGGATTTGAATCTAATCATGACATCGCCATTAATTAATTATACTTATCGGTTGCTGTGCCTTAAAATACGATTGAAATCGATGCATAGCAACCTTTCCTAATCCTTTAATGGCGATTGTACTATTCCTTTTTAAATGAACATTTAAAATTTCAAATACTCCATTTAGTGAATTTACTGAAAAACAAACTTTTTTAGGAGATTTAATCACCTCAAATCCTTTGCCAATAAATTTAGCATATTCTCCCACGGTAATCAGTAAATCGATGGGCAAAGCTGACAAAAAATAGCCCATATTTAAATGCTGTTGTTCCACATTAATGCCAGCATTGGCCATATCCCCGACAATGAAAACCAACTGTTCCGAATATTGTTCAAATGTAGAGAGGACTCGGGCGGCTTTACTTACAGAGCGCGGCGAACTGCTGTAACTTTCATCAATCACAAAGGTTTCGCCGAATTGTAAGACACGACCACGACCTTCCGGTAGAGAAAAGTTTTTTTTCAGAATTTCAACCACTTCCCCTAAACTAATTCCAATATGAACAACGGCCGCCACGGCAGCTAAAAAATTGTAAAGATCCTGAATTGAAAAAATAGGTAATTGAATTTCAAATCGATCATTCAATTTAAATCGCATGCCACCCGGGCCAAATTGTTCAATATGAGTTGCAAAAAAATCCGCATGTTGATTTAATCCAAACTGGATGGCGTTCAATCCTTTAATTTGCTTCATGATATTGTAGCTGAGTTCATCATCCTTGTTTAAGATGGCAATGCCATCCTGATCAAGATATTTAAGTAAACTGGCTTTTTCTACGGCATGCCGGATCATGCGATCCAGATAATTTAAATGAGCATCGCCTAAATTGGTAACAATGGCAATGTTAGGCCTGATTAAGCGGACCAGTTCTACAAACTGACTTCCTTTTTGGGGATTAATTTCGAATAGACCAAAGTCATAAGTTTTATTTAATTTTTTAATGGCGTTATAATTGTTTTGCAGATTCCCGCAGCCGTTTTCAGGTTTTAATACTTTTCCACGGACCGACAGAATCGTATTAATCATACTCAGGGTTGAAGTCTTCCCAAGATGTCCGGTGATGGCAATGATGGGATTGGTAAAGGCCTGGCGCCGGGCAAGCAGTTCTTTTTTCTCCTGGATGGAAATAAAATCTTCTTTAAAGGCTGGCTTACCAAACAATCTATTTTCCCCCTTACTTTTTTAGCCAGGTCTGAATTCAGGCTATAGCTTGCACACCAAAATCAAGGAACTAACAAAAACCGACCTGACTAATCATGCGCCGTTGTCTGTTTTTAATGTTACAATTAAGCTGTAATTAATATCGTCTATCTGACAATCGACATAAGTGATCCAGTTTGAATTTTGACCAAGAAATTTTTCAGGGGGTAAAAAATTCAATAGCCTCTTTTAATTGTTCAACAAAATAGTCGATTTCTTCAAATGTATTGTAAAAATAAAAGCTGGCCCGTGTAGTAGCCGCAATGTCTAATTTACGCATAATAGGCTGTGCACAATGATGACCGGCCCGAACGGCAATCCCCTGCTGATCCAGAAAATGAGACAAATCATGGGGATGGACATCGCCCAGATTAAAGGAAATGACACCGCCTCTTTCAGCGGCATTGCCATAGATCACAATTCCTTTTAAATCAGCCAGTTTGTTGAGCGCGTAGGTCGTTAATTCCTGTTCAAAAAGCGTAATTTTTTCCATACCAATCTTGCTTAAATAATCGATAGCGGCACCTAAGGCAATGGCTCCGGCAATGTTGGGCGTACCGGCTTCAAATTTGTAAGGAATTTCATTCCAGGTGGCCCGATCCAGCCAAACCGACTGAATCATTTCGCCGCCACCCTGGTAGGGATTCATATTTTCCCAATGATGCATTTTGGCGTACAACACGCCAATACCCGTGGGCCCCAGCATTTTGTGTCCGGAAAAAGCCAAAAAATCGCAATCCAATTGCTGGACATCCGTTGGTAAATGCGGAACGCTCTGCGCGCCGTCCAGTAACACGGGAATCCCACGATCTTTGGCCATTCTTACAATACGTTTAATAGGATTTATGGTACCAAAAACATTGGACATATAAGTCAAGGAAATTAAACGCGTTTTATTATTTAAAATCTTTTCGAAGGCTTCAAAATCAAGCGCGCCATTCGGAGTAAAAGGAATGAAACGCAACTTGGCGCCGACTTTTTGCGCCAACAATTGCCAGGGAATGAGATTGCTGTGGTGTTCCATTTCAGTTAAAATAATTTCATCGTCCTGGCCGATAAATTTTTCGCCCCAGGCGGTCGCCACTAAGTTAATCGCTTCTGTGGTACCTCTGGTAAAAACGATTTGCCGGGCGCTTGGCGCATTGATGAATTTAGCCACTTTTTTCCGCGCCTCTTCAAAAGCCACGGTGGCTTTTTCTCCAAGGTAATGAATGGCCCGATGAACATTGGCATTCATACCCTGGTAATAATCCACAATCTGCTCAATTACCATGCGTGGTTTTTGCGTTGTGGCGGCATTATCAAAATAGACCAGAGGCTTGCCATGTACGATGGTATTAAGGATTGGAAAATCTTGCCGATACAGGTTAGGATCAAATTCAAGTGATTTTTTTTGTACGTTCATCGTTTCCACTGCCTTCTCCTCTTGTTGAATGCGGTAGGTAATAGTGTAAGGGTATAAGAGTATAAGAGTTAAAGAGTTATTAGAAAGGATGTAGAGTGAGAGACGAACGGCTTTTAAATAAAATGGCGGCCATCCCCAAGACTCTTAAACCCTTAACCCTTACACCCTTAACTTCTCCCCTGGTGCTACATGTAGCCCAGTTGTAATTTTGCCACTTCGGACATCATGCTGGGATGCCATGGTGGATCCCAAACCACTTCAACATCCACATCACCAACGCCGGAAATTTGCTTTACCCGTTCATGTACCTGCAGGGGAAGAGACTGGGCCGCAGGGCAATTGGGCGCCGTTAAAGTCATAGCAATTTTGATATTGTTTTCTTCATCAATCGAGATGTCGTAAATCAGGCCCAATTCCCAGATATCTACCGGAATTTCCGGGTCGTAAACGGCTTTTAATACTTTAATTACATCTTCGCGAAAAATAGGATTCTTTTTACTCATGGTCATTCTTCCGTTGATACTGTAGCATCGTGCTTTCCGTGTAAGGCGTTGTGCAATGTGTGCCAGGGTAAAGTAGCGCATTTGACGCGCATTGGAAATTCTGACACGCCGGCAAAAACAGCCAATTTGCCTAATTTTTCCATGTACTCTGCGGGATCTAATTCGCCGCGTACAATCTTTTGAAACAGATCCACATAATCATCAATTTCTTCAATCTTTTTGCCTTTGATGAATTCGCTCATCACTGAGGCTGATGATTTAGAAATGGCACAACCTTTTCCTTCAAAGCGAACATCTTCAACTTTTCCGTCTTTGACTTTTAAATAAAAGACATAGCGATCACCACACAATGGATTTTGGCCCTCTAATTTGTGCGTGGCATCCGGCAACGAACCAAAGTTGCGTGGTGAACGATTGTGGTCTAAAATAATTTCCTGATACAATTCACGGAATTGATCATCCATTGCTCTTCCCTTTACTTAACAAAATTCATATCCTCTTTAAAACGCTGCAGAATAATTTGATCCACGTAATCGCGCACCGAATCGACTTTAATCTGTTCGATAATCTGTTCGGCAAAGGAATAGATCAAAAAGTTTTTAGCGCGCGTTTCTGAAATGCCCCGCGAACGAAGATAAAAAATTGCTTCTTCATCTAACTGGCCTACAGTGGCCCCATGCGTACATTTTACATCGTCAGCGTAAATTTCCAACTGTGGCATGGTGTCAATACGAGCGTCGTCGGAAAGAAGAAGACAATTGTTTGATTGAATGGCATCCGTTTTCTGAGCATCTCGTTCCACGAAAATTTTCCCAGCAAAAACAGCACTGGCTTTGTCATTCAAAATGCCCTGGTATAATTCATGACTGGTGCAATTGGGCGCGGCATGCTCAATTAAAGTGTGATTATCCTGGTGCTGGCTGCCATTTCCCATGTACAGACCATTTAGTTTGGCATCGGCAAATTCGCCCTGCAAAGTTACCTTAATGTTGTTGCGCACCAGACGCCCGCCAAAGGTGATGTTGTTAGAAACGTACTGACTGGATTGTTGCTGCTTGACCAATACATTTTTAACGTGGTAAGCGCTACTATTTTCATTGTGAATTTTATTGTGCACCATTCTGGCATGTTCGCCTAAGGCCACAGTGGTCAAAGAATTAGTAAAATGCAGCTCATCATCCAGCGACAAAAATGTTTCGATCAGACGCACAAAAGAATGATCACCAATTTTAATGATATTGCGCAAAACATTGTTGGCATTTCTCTTTTGACCCAGACCCAGATTCAGAATATTGACCGGAACTTCCAGAACGGTTTCCGACGGGATTTCCAGGTACAGACCGTCGCTGAACATGGCCACATTTAAGGCGCTGAAGGTATTGTACTCAACAATTTCTTTAGTGTGAATTTCTGCCAACAATTTTTCATCTTTTTGAACTGCTTCTGATAAAGGCTTTATTTTAATCGGGCCGTTTGCTTCCAATTGACTGGAAAGATGCGGTATGAAATAGCCGTTTACAAACACCAGATTAATGCCCTCAAATCCGGAATAAAGATACGGCTTCAACTGATCCGGAGTTAAACTTTTTCCGGCCTGATCATCGGCAACCTGGAAGGGCGTTTCCAGCAACGGTTGCGGATTGGTAAAGCGCCACTCTTCGTCTTTAGCGCTTG
>JAGHBR010000142.1 GCA_021160885.1 Caldisericaceae bacterium | reverse complement strand
GCTCATATTTCTAACCTCCTATTTTTTCGGGCTATAGCTAATAACATTATGGAGATATGTGATGTACCGCTTTGCCGTGTTTGGGCGAAATCGAAGTCAAGGACACATATCCTCCTGGTAGGCGATGTATGCCGCAGGCGGTTAAATTCTCAGAAAAAATCATAATTGTATTCTTGTATCCACTTGTAAAAATCATCACCCTGGGCCTCAAAGTAAGTTTTGAGCCTCATTTCAAACCATGCTTTATCTTTACATACTTCTTTTATTTCTCTTAGTTCTTCTTTAGAAATAAAACCCTCCTTGTTAAGAAATGTGAAGAAATCAGAAATGGCTTTTAGATACGATTTGATATTACGCATACTTGGATTCAAAAATTTTCTAATATACCAATTGCCTAAGAAGGTTCTAATAGTGTCTCCAGAAACTTCTAAAATACTCATTGCATCATCGTATACAAAGAGATAATCCATTATAAAGAATGCTACCATGTCGGTTCGCTTGCCGGCAGTACTCGCTTTTAGTCCTTTATCCTTTAAATATTCATAGAAATGTTCAAAAATTATTTTAGACCTTTCCCATTGTTTTTCATATTCTTCTACTGAATTATCTTCCTTAATGTATTCAAAATGTTCATTTTTTATTTTTTCCATCTTACCTCCTCATACTTAATTATCAGCCGGGTAATATATCGCCTAACTCGCTTATATACGCATTGCAGATATGCTTAAAATTTAAATGTACATACTCAATATTGCGTAATTAGATACCTCTGGATGCAATAATGTTTATTCCTCCTTGAAAATTAAATCAAAAGGATTTGTTAGGCGTGGCAATCTTGCCTTACTTACATGAGTGTACATTTCTGTCATATTACTGTTCTTATGCCCGAATATCTCCTTTTGGAAAGTTTCTTCTGCCAGATAAAATAAAAGTAAGGACTAATAACTATATTCTCTCAACAAAGATACTATTGTTTTGTTATTAAATCGTCATTGGTAAGGAACTTTCCAGTATTTTCCTTTTGGCTTACAATCCCATCTTGGTATAGATTTTATCTTACTTGTCAAATCCTGATTGTATGGTATCCTGATTACAATTTTGTTATTTCTTTTCGGCTTATTTTCATAACAGGGATTTCCCCTTGCCTGCAATTTTATTAAGCGTATCCCGCTAAGGCGGGACTATTTTTAAATATTTTACAGAAATTTTTTAAGTTATTATTTTTTCAAAACATCCATTATATTTCAATTTCATATAATTATAATACGGAAGAGTAAAAAAATCAAATCAATTCTCAAAAATTTTTGCTTATTAGAAAAGACCGCATGGACTTCATTATGATCAATCTAAAAGCAGAGAAAGAGAAGTCTTTATTTTTCCTGCTTTCTTTTTTGTGCGGATAATCGGAAGGATACCTTGAAATAGTTTGAAACAGCCCTCAAAATAACTCGTGCATGGCTTTTAATTAAGCAGGCACTAACAAGGGCCTTCCCAAATTTTTTGAATCTTTTTTTTAAATTTTCGTATTATTTTCTTGAAAGTGACCAACTAAGGGAGTTGCCATGAAATATTTTACCATTTTTTCTCTATTATTTTTCATCGCTCAGTCTTTTGCGGCATCAATTTACTTTCAGCAGGAGGTGCATTACAAAATCGATGTTACTTTAAATGTTAAAGGAAAAACCTACCAGGGGCATGAGACTCTGACCTATGTTAACCATTCACCGGACACCTTAAGCTATGTCTGGTTGCACCTTTATCCCAATGCTTACCGATCGACCAATACGCCGTTTGCCCGACAGCAGGAAGCCAGACGAAACAGCAGGTTTTATTTTTCAGATCCGGAGGAACGTGGTTACCTTGATCTGACCAAAATTGAAACCAACGGCAAAACGTTAACCCATTCCCTAAAAGATAACGCTCCTGATGAAGCCAAAATCACATTGCCTGAACCACTGCTTCCAGGCGACACGCTTGTTTTGAATCTTGATTTTAAAGGAAAATTTCCCAAAGTATTTTCACGAATGGGCACCTGGGGCAGGTATTATTTTGCTGCCACTCAGTGGTATCCTAAAATGGTGGTGTACGACCAGCAGGGCTGGCATCCTGATTCCTATTTAGATCAGGGCGAATTTTACGGCGAGTACGGCTCATTTGATGTTCGGATTACCTTACCCAAATCGTTCGTTGTAGAAGCCACCGGCATGCTTAAAGATGATCCGCAGGAAGAAGTCTTTATGCAGACTATTGCTGATACGACGGAGTATTTTCTTGGACTCGATAAACATGAACGTAAAAAATTTGTCAAAAAATGGATTAAGGACCGTGAAAAAGAGCTTGATTTGAATGAGACCAAAACGGTTCATTTTTATGCGGAAAAAGTGCACAATTTTGCTTGGTTTGCCGGATTGTATTACCTGGTGCTGAAAAAAATTCAGCCCAATGGAGTGTTGACCCATGTTCTGGTAGAACCCGCTTCCGCCTATCAATGGCGCCATGTGCCGGAATATGTGAGGCGCACATTGGAGTTTTACGGTAGACATGTCGGCCCTTATCAATACCCGAAAGCCTCTGTCGTGCAGGGCGATCTGCGCGCTGGCGGCGGGATGGAATATCCCATGGTAACCATTATTTCTATTCCTGCCTTGAACTGGACGAGGATTCTGGAAATGGTGGTCATGCACGAAGTGGGCCACAACTGGTTCATGGGGATGCTTGGTTCTGATGAACGCGCCTCTGCCTTTTTAGATGAAGGCATGAACAGCTTTCTTGAACTCAAATACATGGAACATTATTATGGCAAATACAATCTGACTAATTTTAAAAAGCTTTTACATGGTTTAGACCTTTTGCGAGATATCGGAGAATGGCAGACCATGCAAATGAGCTATGGGAGTTTAGTGGCTCAGCGTACCGACCTGCCGTTGAATTTAAGAGCTGAAGAATACAACACCTCAAACTACAATTCAGTCTCTTACCATAAAGGGGCTTTACTACTATTAGCCCTGGAAGAATATCTATCTCCGGAGGTGTTCTGGAGAGGCATGAGAACTTATTTTGAACGCTGGAACGGTAAACATCCCACGGTGCAGGATTTCTTCCAGACCATGGAAGATGTTTCCGGCGAAGACCTGGATTGGTTTGTTGAAGAATGGTACAATTCGACCACCTACTGCGATTTTGTGATTGCTGATCTTAAACAAAATGAAAAAACTCAGCATGTTGAGGTATTTGTAAAAAACAAAGGCGCCATGAAACGCATGCCGGCGCCCGTACGCCTGGTTACCGTGGCTGGTGACATATTGGAACATTGGTGGAACGGTAATCCTCAGGAACCGGTTATTTTTAAGGTGAAGGCTCCGGTTAAAATGGCGGAAGTAAATCCCAGACATACTATTTTTGAAATGAGTTATGTTAACAATCGCTCCGGCTTGCTGCCGCCGATCAAGTTTAATTGGTTTCCGCAAATTCCGGATTTTGAACATTACGAAATTAATATTTTCCCTTATTACTGGTACGAATCTTTTGTGGATAAGCATCGGCTGGGCGGCATGTTTTGGGGAGGCAATCCCATTTTTAAACAGTGGTTTTGGGCTGGTCATGTCTACTATGGCACCTGCTCCGGGGAATTGGGCTACGAACTTTCTTTAACCAACCGTTTTTATTTGCCACTGGCTAATTACACAGAGGTCAAAGGTGAAGTCTTTGACCAGGATGGCATGCGCAAACAGAGTCTGGTGTTTGATAATTATTTTAAGAAAAGAGGAACTGATTACCCGCTGCGCCACCTGATTCTGTCTCTGGAAAACGTTGACCTGTACGAACCTGACTATTACGAGTCGTCCATGTTTCAAAAAGCTCGTTATGGAGTGGCCTCGCTAAAGTACAGTTACAAAAATCGTTGGATGCTGCAATCGGTTTCGGGCCATGTACGGTTGGAAAAAGGGCTGGAATTGCAGGACAGGCAAGTGGATTTCACCAAACTGGAAATCAGCGGTTATTTTTGGAGGCGACCATTTAAGAACACTTGGTTCCGGCTGGATGGTTATCTGGCCAATATCTGGGGCACAAAAGTTCCATTGCAGGAAAACATCTTCGCGGCAGGTGATGTTGACCCGCGTCATCAGCAATTTGCTTTTGGCCGACGTGGTCGTTTGGCCCCCAACCGATATTTTACCTTTACTTCAGGCATGAAGATGTACGGTTACAACGATACGCAAAATCCGTTCTTTTATGGCAAAAGCGGCGCAGCGCTTAGCCTGTCGGTAAAACCCTACAAATATGTTCCGGTGATTTACACCAGCGCCGCGCTTTTAAGTCCAAAATCATTAGACTTTAAAACCGACCGGATGTTTGCTGAAGCTGGAATCAAAACCAATATAGCAGGTGGGGATTTGATTTTTCCTCTTTACGTCAGCGATCCTGCACCAGGTGAAAAGCATCTGGACTTTCGCTTTTTATTTAATTTTAATTTTAATATCAATTTTGGCTTTTAATAGGAAAAACAGTTGCCGCAGGCTTTAAGCCTG
>JAGHBR010000239.1 GCA_021160885.1 Caldisericaceae bacterium | reverse complement strand
TTGGCCTGCGGTAAATGGCTTGTAACTGCATCAAGATAAGCCGGCCACATATCCATGGCTACTGCTTTTATATTTTTCTTATACCTGCCTAAATTTCGCCAAAGACCGTCAAGACTCTCTTTCTTTCTACCTTTGGCAACATAAATAACGGCCCCACTTTCCAAATCCATTACTACTGTTAAATATTTATGCCCTTTATGACTGGAAATCTCATCAATTGCCAAATATCTTATGTTTTTAGCTTTAAGTCGCTTATACTTTTTTTCTAAATTACTCTTCTGAATATCTTTAATTAAATCCCAACTTACCTTCAAATGCGAAGCTATTGAGCTTATAGTCATCTCTTTCGACAAATCCATAACATAGCGCGCAAATGATTTTGTATAGCGCTTTCGCTTGACGGCAAAAGGTATCTCTTCTTGTAATATCCGTCCACATTCCTTACACTCAAGACGATGTAAATTAGCAAAAATGCAGGTTGGCTTATTTCCTATTGGTAGGTTAATAAATTTACGCACTTTTTTGCCACTACTCTTAACCTTGTAACTACCACAATGGGCGCAGCAACAGGCATCCAATGGTCGTTCAATTGTGAAATAAATTGCGCCTCCTTTGTATTCCGTTTTTTTGTATACAAAGTTTGAATTTATTCCAAAACCATGATACATTAAGCTCGTGGACATGATAGCTCCTTTATTTTTATGTGTCTTAAAAAATAATAAAGCTAATCATGTCCTATTTTTTTTTTGCAAATCTTGTACTCAATTGCCGGAAGAACCAAATATTTGATGAATTCATACGATCTAACGAACAACAGAAAAAAATTGTAGTAAAAGCTGCTTGAAATTAAAGAAAAGCGGACTTTTTCAGGCTTAACTATTTTAGGGTGGTACGTTTTTTATCGGCTAAACTGGTAAGCTTTAAATCGGTAACGATAGCGGAATCTAATATTTTCAATAACTTAGAAATTCTCGCCTGCGCGGGAATGACATTCTTAATGATTTTTTCAAAGTTTTCTTTGTGTATATTGTACGGCCTGCATCTTAGCTATTGTAAACCTCATTCAATACCGTCACGGCTGCGCCAAGGGCATTGGTGTACGAACCAAACGGCGAAAAAATTAATTGTGGTCGCTGTAATTCGCTGGACATCGACAATTGCTCCATTCTTTCTCTGATCACCGGTTCCAGAGATTCCCGCATTTCAAAAATATCACCTCCTAAAACCACAACTTCTGGATCCAATATATTATTCAACAATTGCAGGCGCTCCAAAATCGGTTCAGCAATATGTTGCCAGAAAAAGGTACCTATGGATTCATGCTTTGATGAAAGTTCACGGACCAGTTGGCAAATCTCCGGTAAAGATTTTTTTTCCGAAATCAAACGGGCAAAAAAAGGATCATTTTTATCAAGTTTTTGGCTTAGGGCAGCTATCAAGGCTTTGTTGAACAGAGGCGGCCATTCACCGGTGGCGTTTTGTTTTCCGCGATAAAGCTGATGATTAAAAATAAATCCGCTGCCCATCCCGCTAAAACACTGGTGAATGGTCAGGTAGGCAATGTTGGCTGTTTCAAAGAGTTCGGGCAGTAACCATTTTAAGCCCAGCACGCCCGCATTCGACTCATTGTCCAGATAAACAGGAAAAGGTAATTCCTCGGCAAGCCTTTCTTTTAAGGGGAATTTTTTTTGTGCAAATGACCAGGAGGACACCACACAGCCTCTTTCAAAATCGACAATGCCAGCCAGACCAATTCCCAATCCCAGAACCTGCTTCATGCTTTTTTTCTTTTCAGCTAAAAAGTTTTTTAGCGACAAAATGAAAAAATCGATTTTTTGCTGATCCTTTAAGCCTGGTGCAATCTCCACTGTCTGCTGCGCAATGATTTGAAGATTAAAATTAATCAGCACCATACGTACTTGCGTGGAGAGCCATTCGACTCCCAGTGCCAGGCCAAAATCCGGATTAATGTCCCAGATGACGGGTCGTTTGCCGCCCTGTTTGGTGGAACGTCCAAAATCTTTTTTAACAATTTGCCCGCTGGCTTCCAGTTCATTGAGTAAATTAAGGACTGTGGCAATTTTTAATCCGGTACGTTCGCTTAATTCTCTGGCCGTTAGCCCGGCATGCATGCGCAGTAAGTTGAGAATATGTTTTTGATTGAGTGCTTTTAAAAAACGATGGTTGCCACTCTGGAACATGGATTAAACACTTTCTCCGTACTTAATAGCAGCTTGCAAAAGGGCCTGGTAATTTTCAAAGGGCACGTAGTCGGGAATGCTGTTACCGGAACCAACACAGTAACCACCATTGTAGGCGGCAACTTCAATATTCCGTTTAACCTGCTGTTCGATTTCCTCAGGTTTGCCGCGGGCCAGCAAGTCCACGTCAATGCCACCGATTAAACAAAGTTGCTGACCATAACGCTGCTTTACTTCTGCCAGATCCATGGCCTTTGGTTCAATCGGGTGCAGAGCATCCACTCCACAATCGATGATCTTATCCATGACATCCCAGAGCAATCCGTCGCTATGGTAAACCAACGGCTTGTTGTAAGCTTTGGCCAGATCGCCAATCTTTTTTAACCAGGGGAAAAAATACTGATCCAACACCTCCGGCGACATGAGAAGTCCGCTACTAAAAGCGATATCATCGCTGTACCAGATGGCATCAATTCTTTCATTTTGAGCAAAAAATTCAAACATGCTTAAGATTAAATCGCCAATGCGTTGATTCAGGGCTTTGATGAGTTCAGGATTTTCGTAAAGGGCCAGAGAAAAACCTTCAAAGCCCATCAGTTCCCAGGTCATGGTAAAAATGTCGCCGTACTGACCGATGACTCCCATTCCTTCTGGAAGGAGTGAACCAACTTTCTCAAAACTGGAATAGTCGATTTCCTGTTTTGATGGTAATTTTAATTTCTCCAGATCTTCAAAAGAACTCACCAGGCCCTGTCCTTCACTGGCCCAGGCATAGCCCAGAGTACCGTCCAGTTTGGATTGAAAAGCGGAATCCGCAGTAGCGCCCCCTAAATTGAACTGAACCTGCGGTTGTAATTTGACGTAATCATAACCAGCTTTGTACCAGAACTCAACCTCATCTTTTAAATCGCTTAACGGCCGCTCAAGCAGCTGTTCCTTTAATTTAGGATGAACGCCTAATTCCATTAAAGGCACATAAGCCGATTTCTCTCTTCTTAACGTTGCAAGCAGCACATGAATATCTGGTCTCATTTTAACCTCAATCCAACATAAGTGTAAATTTAATATCGATTAAATTCCTATTTTGTAAAAACTGTCGATTAGGATGTCGCCGGAGCTCCTTAAAAAAACCTGATCTTGCCAAGGCTTCGCGTGTGTTCTGATGTTTGCGAACCAAAATAGCCTCCTTAATAACGCGCTGCAGGTAGCTAATACTCTTTGACTGACCATCTCCGGCAAATAAACAAATCCATCCTGCTGATATTTTTCAATCTGCTGATCCGTTAAAGAGTATGGCGTTTGGTAAAATTCCAGAATATCATCCGGCGTTTTTGTGTAAAGCAGTTTCAACGCAAGGTCAAGATTTAAGCCACCAATGACAGGCATACTACTCCTTAACCTTCAAGATAATTAACTAATTGCTGGGGATCAGGGAAATAGCCATCGGCCCCGATTTGATTATTGAATTCCTGAGTCACCGGCGCGCCGCCAATAAAAATCGGTACCTGCCGGAATTCACCTTTAAGTGTTTTAACGATGTTTTCCATGTACAACATGGTAGTGGTTAGCAGTGCGCTGATGCCCACGTAACAATTTTGCTGCTGCTGTACAGCCTGTAAAAACTGCTCGCTGGAAACATTGACGCCCAGGTCAATCACTTTGTAGCCGTTGCCTTCCAGCACCATACCTACCAGATTTTTGCCAATGTCGTGCAAATCGCCTTTAACAGTACCCAGAATAAAGGTACCTTTTTGTTCCACGGCACCGGAATCAAAATAAGGTTTCAAGTGTTGCATGGCAGCTTTCATGGCTTTGGCGGCAATAATCAGATCGGGAATAAAGACCTGCCCCAGGCTAAACTTATCCCCCAGACGTTTCATAGCCGGAATCATTGCCTTTTGCAAAATATCGTTGGGGGTAACGCCCTCTTCCAGTAAATGGAGGGTTAATTCACTGACGCCAGGCTGACCTTTCAAATCAGCTGGATGTGGTGACTCGTAATTGACCTTGCCTCGTTCAATGCAGATACCTAATTGTTCTAACAAAGCTTCGGACATCTTACCTCTTTCCTGTTTTAAAGACTATTCAAAGCGCAATCAGTTTGTTTTTAAAAACAATTTAAAAACCTGTCAGTAAAAATAAAAATCTTTTTTTAATTTGCAAATTGTAAATCTTCTCTGGCATATTCCGCAAGTTTCTGCATTAATTCCTCCTTCTTAAGTTTTAGGTTAGGATCTATATAATATTGAGAAGGGGGCTTTAAGATTTAAAGATGTACCC
>JAGHBR010000348.1 GCA_021160885.1 Caldisericaceae bacterium | reverse complement strand
TGAAGCAGTTGCTCATTATTGGCTTACTCGAAAGTCCCAAAAAGAGAAGCAGAAAAATCGTGGGGTATCTGATGCAGGCCTGAGAAGTGCGGTTACTGGTGGTGCACAAATGGATGGATTTATAGCCCTGTTCAAAGATTTAATTATTGATGCCGGGATTGGTAGCCATTTCATTCATGAAAAAAAGGCCCTTCAGCTGCCAGGATTTTTTAGACCAACCAAAGAGTGGGACTTGTTGCTCATTAAAAATGGTCAACTCATAGTCGCCATTGAAGCCAAATCTCAAGTGGGACCCTCGTTCGGGAACAATTTCAATAATAGGACCGAGGAGGCTATGGGAAGCGCCCTTGATTTATGGACTGCCTTCAGAGAAGGGGCCTTCAATGGAGGTGTTCAGCCTTTCCTCGGCTATTTCTTTATGCTCGAAGATTGCCAAGCCTCAAATCGCCCCGTTAAAGTAAGAGAACCTCATTTTAAGGTATTTCCTGAATTCGTTGATGCTTCATATATGAAACGCTATGAACTCTTTTGCCGGAAACTTATTCTTGAACGGCACTATACTTCTTCATCTTTTATAACATCAGCAAGCGATAACGGCACTGAAGGCGTCTACAATGTACCAGCAGACGACCTTTCCTTTAAGGCTTTTGCAAGAGCTCTTGTTTCGCATGTAGGAGCCTTTGTATGAAAAACAATAAACAAAAGACCAAACAGAGACTCATAAACGGCGATGCAAGGGACCTATCCTTTTTAGGCGACGAATCTATTCATTTGGTCGTCACGTCACCTCCATACTGGAATCTGAAACGTTATAATGAAATCCCGGATCAATTGGGGCATGTGAATGACTATGAATCTTTTTTAGGTGAACTTAAAAAAGTTTGGCGTGAGGTCTTTCGTGTGCTTGTCCCTGGGGGGAGATTAGTATGCGTTGTAGGCGACGTATGCGTTTCAAGACGGAAATTTGGACGTCATCTTGTTTTTCCTTTGCACGCAGACATTTGTGTTTTATGCCGAAAAATCGGTTTTGACAACCTAAATCCCATTATCTGGCATAAAATTGCAAATGCCAGTTTTGAAGTTGAAAATGGCTCTAAATTTTTAGGGAAACCCTATGAACCCAACGCAATCATAAAAAATGATATGGAATTCATTTTGATGCAGAGAAAACCGGGAGGCTATAGAAAACCGACTGAGGTGCAAAGGAAATTAAGCAAAATTGATAAGAAGGATTTCAATTCCTGGTTTCAACAAATATGGAATATCACCGGCGCCTCAACCCGGAACCACCCCGCTCCCTTCCCCCTTGAGCTTGCTTCTCGTCTTGTTAGGATGTTTTCATTTCAGGGCGATACAGTTTTGGACCCATTTTGCGGCACCGGAACAACCATGGTAGCGTCCTTAAGATACGGGAGAAACAGCATAGGAATTGACATTGATGCCGAATATTGTCGTATGGCCGCTCGAATTTTAAAAAAAGAGAGCAGCAATCTTTTTTTGAGAACGGAATTGGTATTTGAGAAAATGACTCCTGACAATACCGGTCAAATGCAAGTTTGTGAAGATCAAGCTCTCTATGATGTCCGGCCAGCCAGAAAAACAATGGGATAGGCCAACAAAGGCATGGAGATGGATTGAGAAAAGCTGACGCTTTTCTCAACCACTCATGCCCGGCATTATGTTTGAGATATAAAAATGGATGTTTTCATAAGCCCAAATTTTAAGTCTGAGAAACTCGACAACCCGACAATTGATGACGTTATTGATGTGTTCAAAGACAGAACTATGAATTAGCTTTTTGAACCGGCTAAAAAATTGATAGAAGAAAGAATCGGTTGGTTTAGTGGGCTTTGCCTGCTTTTAACGTACTTCGAAGGTATTATGGCTTATGTGACTGGTGAAGATAGCAAGGGGAAATCAAAGAAATATTTTAGAGCTGCGTTCGTAGACGTATTTAGGTCGTCTAATATTAGCGAATACCAATTAGAAAGAGTTGCGGACATTATGTATGAAGATGGAAGATGTGGCTTTTTTCACGATGGAATGTTACGAAATCGTATTTATTTATCTGAGCTCAACAAAGTAGACATGATAATTACCCTGCCAAGGAAAAGTGACGGTAGCATAGATGAAGATGGAAAGATTAATTCAATACTTATAGATCCTCAAAAATTCATGGCTGCCATTGAAAGACATTTTATTGATTATTTGCTTGGCCTGCGCAATCCTAAAGAAACAGATAAAAGAGATAACTTTTTAAAAATGGCCAAGGAAAAGTGGGACTGGGAAAGTAAAGGAACAGTCATCGGCTTAAATAATGATGGAACCTTATAAAACATAACCTGTTACTTCACCTGACAGCAAGGGCCTTCCGGCCCTTCCTGCCGGTGAGTTCGGGTTATCTTATAATTTGAGAGGATAAAATGGCAGAAACAAAGACCGATCCTGAAGCAGAAATTATAATAAAGTCGGCAAATCAAACAGCCATAATTCCAGATTTTTTTCATGATATAATTGCATATCTGATACCAGGCTTTACAGCACTCATCCTGGTTCTATTCGATAGTACTGTATACGGATTTAAGCTTGAATTTCCATTTACGAATAGCGTTTATTTGGATTTTTTTATTTTTCTAATTGCATCTTATAT
>JAGHBR010000061.1 GCA_021160885.1 Caldisericaceae bacterium | reverse complement strand
TACTGATACTGTTTGGAATCGGCAATGGTTTGCATGGACATATGCCCTTTTTCATCACGATCGATTTTGTAATAACTGCTTACCCATTCTCCGTAACCGCGACCAATGGTAAAAAACGAGTTGGTTTGTAAATAAGTTTTTTCATTGATGTCCCACACATGGTGAATTTCGAACTGAGGTTTGTGATAGACATTATTGTCAAAAGACACCGTTCCATTGCCGATCACTTCGCCACCTTTCTTGTAATCAACATGCTGCATTAACAACAGATCCAGTAAATTGGTGCCATCTTTCTCCTTATTAGTTAAACCCGGATCCGTTTCGCTGACAAATGGATGTGGATTCCAGTCACGGCCATAAAGAACGAATTTTTTGGGATTTTCAGAATAGTAAGAATAAGCGTGATATTGCGGAGCGCCATGTAGAATAAACCGCAACGTATGTTTTTCATTCGGGAAATAAGATAAGGCAAAATAGTAAGACAGGCCGCGGTAGTAAGTGTTTTGTCGCCAGCCATTACCTGTTAAATAGTTCAACCGCGTCAAAAAAGAAAGTTTGTTATTAGCCATTAAACCGGTGTTGTATTCAATGCCTAATTTGTAAACATCGTACATCCCGGCGGTAGAAGTGATCTTAAAACCAGGCACCGCCGGCGCATCAGCGGTTAACACATTAATCGATCCGCCAAAAGTACCGGCGCCGTAAAGAGTCGATCCGGCACCACGCTGTACCTGAATGGACTGTGAACCACTGGGCAATGCGCCCCAGTTAGACCAGTACACTTTTTTCGATTCAGGATCATTAACCTCAATATTATTGATCATGACACTAATACGTTGCTCGTCAAAACCACGAATGTACACTTTGGAATCGCCCAGGCCGGCACCGCCATCACTGGTTACGTAAACACCGGGTGTGTTTTTAAATAGATGCGGAACATCTTGCACGGTAAATTGGCGTTGAATCTCTTCAGCCTTAATATCGGTAAAAGCAACTGGCGTTTCACGCTCTTTGGCCCTACTGGCTTCCACAATAATTTCACTGGAGCGCAAGATTTTAGGTTGTAACTCAAAATTCAACTTCAGAGCTTCATCTGTTACGGTAACGGTTTTTTGCACATCAATGTAACCAACAAAAGAACAGACAATAGCGTAAGTTCCATTCTCAACCGTCATAAAATACATACCTTCTTCATTAGTTGAAGCGCCTATGGCCGTTCCCTTTAAATAAATATTAGCGCCTACCAGAGGTTTACCGGTTGTTTTGTCGGTTACTTTACCGGCAATGGACCCGGCTAAAGCGATAGCGGTCCAACTAAAGATTAATAAAGAAACAAGCAGGTAACGCATAAAATGCCCTCCTCAGAAAGTTAATAATGTTAATTAACATTTAACAGGAATAATATTAGAAATTGAAAATATAAAAAGCAAAATAAAAAAGCCCTCCGAAGAGGGCTTTTTTAAAAATATTTTAGAGCACATTCTTAGTAGCGCACTTGGATTCCAATATTAAAGAATCTTGGCAGTCCTAAGAATACCTCAGCATCATCCGCCGAGTGTGTTTTACCGTTGCTGGTGTAAGCATTGTATTGACTATTATCCGTAGCATCCTGAATGTATATCTGATCCAGTACATTGTAAACATGACCAAAAAGCTCAAATTTCACTCCGGACAGATGGAAAGGCAAGGTATATTTAACATGAAAATCCATTACACCGTAATCCGGTACTTTCCATGGCTGTGCTCTGTCACCAGGATTCGCACGATCGAACGGGTTAAAATCTGACCAGTAGCGAGCATAATATTTGTACACTACCTGAGCGTTCAAGCCTTTAATCGGGAAGACACTACCTGCCAAAGCAAATTGGGTTTGAGGAGCATCGCCAACCATTAAGTCACGAATATAAACATCGTAAGGAACTCGTTTATCGGTTCCAACCCAGCGTGCTTCGCCATGAACGTCTTTAGTGTAAGACCAGTGACCAATAGAACCGGCAAAATCCAGTCTCCACAATCTGGATGGCTGATAAGCACCTTCAAATTCAAAACCATAATGTTCCTGATTTACACCGGAGAGGTATAATAAGATTTCCTGGCCTTCAAACGGATAGTCACTTCTGCGTTCGGTACGATTATTCCATTTAGTGTAGTAAACATTGGTCTTTAAGACGAATTGGCGATTTAAGGAAGTGTAGTTCATTCCAAATTCAACAGAGGTGAAAGTGGAATTTTTATGATCCTCATTTTTCAAACCATTGTAATCATCAATTACATCATCAAAGATAGGCACTTTGGAGACATAACCGGCATTGGCATAAACCGTAGTCTGATCCGTTCCACGATAGCTTACACCACCTTTGACCTGATAACCGGTAATCATGTCTGTTTCGGCTTTCAAATCACCACCATCAGGACCTTTTTTAAAATGATTGGTGTAGGTATATTTAATACCAGAATATCCAACCATACCATAAGCAGTTGTACGGTCTTTGGAGTATTCTGCCTGGGCAAACCCACCAATCCAGTCCACCGTATTGGTGAAATAGTAAGCAATCTTATCGCCTAATTTCACTTTTTTGTTTGGATTAAATTCATCAGAATTATCTATGTAATATTGACCGCCTAATAAATCACGTACTTCACGGTAGTGTTCGATTTCTGCTGTACGCCAGTCGACGCCAAATGTACTCTTGATATTATCCGAATATTTGTAATTGAACTTGGAAATAGCGCCTATTGTCCATTGATTGTTACGACTGTTGCGCAGAATACCAAGAGATTGTCCGTTATCTTTGGTCAGAGCCTTTTTATCCACATAATAAGTGCCGGCAGGACCGCTGTTCATGGCAATGGTAGCATCCCAATCCCATTGCCAGGGAGAAGGACCATAATAGAATTTGTAATCATCATCACCTAAGTTACCATTGGCATCCTTCCGATAAAGTTTCCCATAAGTACCCGTTCCACCGCCGTGGCCACCGGAATAATAAACTACATTGTACCAGGCCAGTTTGCTTGTTAACTGCGAATAGTAATTTAAGTTCACAATAGGTTTATGGAAAAAGTTTTCGCGTTCATTGATAAACTTAGGATCATAGCGATCACCTGTTTTTTCATTCCAGGCTTGTTTACCTTTGTAACTGGAGCTTACCGGTGCCCAGTTCTGGTTGAAGGTTCTGCCTCTTTCCACAAACTTATCGAAAGCAGCTGGATCATAATCATCTAAATCTTTGGCGTAATCATGATCATAAACGGCAATATTTTGTTTGTAAAGATTTTGACCGTGGCGTTGAGGTGCACCGAGGGCATAAATTTCAACATGATTATTTTTGTTAATATCCCAGCTGGCGCCTAAATAGTAAGCCCAGGCATCTGTCCATGTTTTGTCAATGATGCCGTCACCAATTTTGCGAACAAAGGCTGCGTTAAAAGCAAACTTGTTAGCGATTAAGCCCGTATTGGCCATAACCGTTGTTTTTAAGAAAGCTCCAGTACCATATTCCTGTTTGAATGTAATACCAGGAGTCACCTGGGTTGGATCTGTAATCACATTCATGGTACCACCAATAGAAGGAGTAGCCAGGTTAACCGCACTTAACCCGCGCTGTACCTGAATAGAAGCTGTAGCATCGCCAACACCATCCCAGTTTGACCAGTAAACCCAACCGTTTTCCATATCATTTACAGGGACACCATTGATCAAAATAGCTACATTTCTTTGATTAAAACCGCGGACATTGACGCGGGCATCACCGGCACCACCACCTTGTTGAGTAGCGTAAACGCTTGGAGTGGTATTTAGTACCAGAGGAATATCACGTGAGCCTAAACGAAGCTCCATTGCTTCCTTTTCAATATTAGTAAAAGCGACTGGAGTTTCTCTTTCCTTGGCTCGATCAGCAAAGACCTCGATAGTCTTGGCGAAAAGGAATTCCGTCAAAGCAAAATCATGGCGTACATCGCCTTTGACTTCGATACGTACTTCCTGGGTAGCATAACCCACATAATCACAAACCAGTGTGTAAGTACCATCTGGTGCTTTAAAATAGTACATACCATCCTGGTCTGAAGCAGCACCCATGGTGGTACCCTTTAAATAAACATTAGCCCCGGCCAACGGTTCACCAGTTGCTTTGTCAATTACCTTCCCGGCAATAGACCCGGCGAACACATTTGTGGCGAGAAAAAGTGTGAGGAAGAAAAGTAAAAAGGCCTTCATAGAACCCCCTTAAATAGG
>JAGHBR010000378.1 GCA_021160885.1 Caldisericaceae bacterium | reverse complement strand
CGCAACGTTAAACTGGCGATTAAACGATGAATTACCAGCTCATTGGTCATCAATTGCATCTGCTTTCCTGCATTTTGTTTTGGGCAATTTGCAAAATTAGTTTTAAAAGTACAAGGGAAAATTACCAGATATTTTACATATTGGAGAAATGAGGTATACCTTTAAATCAGAATTTAAGCGTATTTTAATTCAGAATAACATGCTTTAACATAAAAAATTCGGTTTTTTAGGAGAAAGCCATTTTAATTCATCTCAAAATCAAAACACCAAAATTACTTTACTAATTAAATTCTTTCCAACTCCGGTTCTAAAAAATGACTTCTGCTTATCAGTGGGAAAAAAAGCGATTCATTTGGTTGTGCTTTAGCAGCATTAATCTCAATGCGCTGCTCTGTAAACCACTTCCCCTTTTTTAATGGTCAAAAACGTATGGTTAACACCGTAATGATAGGGCAGGTAATTGAGATTGGGAATGTCCAGCGCAACCAGATCGGCTTGTTTGCCAACTTCAATGCTGCCTAATTTGTCCGCCAAATCTAAAGAAAGAGCAGGGACGTAGGTACTGGCCCAGAGTAACTCGCCCGGCAACATTTTCAATTTTAAAGCCGCAATCGTCCAGATTAACTGTAAATTCTGGGTAGTCGAACTACCCGGATTAAAATCGGTAGAAATGGCTACCTGGCAACCGGCTTCAATCATTTTGCGCGCCCGGGCGTATTGATCTTTGCCCAAAAAGAAGGTGGTACCGGGCAGCAGCACCGGAATCACCCCCGCCTGCGCCATGGCTTCAATGCCCCGATCCGAGGCCATAACCAGATGATCGGCCGTAACGGCGCCGATCTCAGCCGCTAATTCTGCCCCGCCAAAAGCAGCCAATTCGTCGGCATGAATGCGCGCCTTTAAACCATATTCCATGGCTGTTTTCAAAATTTTCCGACTTTCATCCACCGTAAACACACCCTTTTCACAAAACACATCGCAGTAATGCGCCAGTTTACGTTCAGCTACCAGAGGAATCATCTCCCGACAAACCAGATCAATGTAAGCCTGTCGGTTTTGCTGGTACTCGTCAGGCAGTTCATGCGCGCCCAAAAAGGTGGGTACCATTTCCAACGGCTGTTCCTGATTCAATTCGTTAATGATTTCCAATGATTTGATTTCATCTGCCGTAGAAAGCCCGTAGCCGCTTTTGGCTTCAATGGTTGTTACACCAAATTCCAGAAAGCGGGCAATCCGTTGGCGCGTGACTTCTTTAATCTCTTCTTTGGAAGCCTGGCGAAACTTGCGCACGCTATTGCGAATGCCGCCGCCAGCCGCCGTAATTTCTTCATAACTTTTGCCCTGAACACGCATGATGAATTCGTCTTCACGCGTCTTCCAGAAAACAGGATGGGTATGGGGATCAATGAAGCCCGGCAACAGGCACTTGCCCGACAGATCTATTATCTTTTCGGCCTCAGGAAGTAATTCTGTCGATTGTACAATTGTTTTGATTTGACCATCTTCCAGCAACAGATGAACGTTTTCCAAATCAATAATCTGGCCGAATTGGCCTTTAGTATCTGGAGTGTAAAGGTGAGCAATGTTTTTTAACAAAGTACGCATGTTTTTTCCTTTAAATTTTTAATAACCTGCTGGTCTGGCAGCTGCTTTTGAGAACGCAAAACTAAGGCTAAAGTCTGAATTCGCTGGTTTCTTTTTTGGCTAAAAGATCAAAGAACTAAAAATCTACTTAAACAACTCCCTGAAAGCATCGCGCATTTTGCGAAAGGTGTCTTCAAGACTTTCAGAAACCACCTTAGTATCGGCAATGACCGGCATAAAATTGGTATCGCCATCCCAGCGGGGAACAATGTGGTAGTGCAAATGGTCGTCAATACCAGCGCCGGCCGTCCGTCCCAGATTCATGCCAATATTCAAGGCATGGGGATGCATGACATGGTTCAAAACTTTGATTGTTTTTTGAATGGTTTTTTGCATGTCCAGCAGAACATCTTCGGCCAGCTCGAGGTAATCGCCGGTATGTTGATAGGGCACAACCATAACATGGCCATTGTTGTAAGGAAATTTGTTCAAAATTACAAAACACTTTTCTGAACGGAAAGGGATCAAATACTTCTCATCGTCATTGGCTTTGGGAAAATCGCAAAAAATACAGCCCTCGTTTTTGCCGATTTCATTCAGAATGTACTTCATGCGCCATGGCGCCCACAACTGTTTCATGATCTTTCCTCATGTTTTTACAAAACAAAGCCCAACACCAAAAAGGCATTGGGCTTGTGTAACGTGGTTAATTCATTTGCAACGCCACAAATCTAATTAACTTTCTTCCTGTTCTTTTTTCGATTCTTCGATGATCTTCTGAGCGATATCTGATGGCACTTCCTCATAGTGAGAGAAAGAACGCTTATGAATACCGCGCCCCTGAGTCAGAGAGCGCAAAGTTGTGGAATAGCGGTACAGTTCGGCCAGCGGTACCTGTGCCTTAATCACCTGAAAACGACCGTCACGATCCATACCCATAATCCTACCACGACGACTGGAAATATCGCCCATTACATCGCCCATGTATTCATCGGGTACACGCACTTCTATGTTGTAAATTGGTTCCAGCAGCACGGGATTAGCATCCATGAAGGCCTTTTTGAAGGCCATGGAAGCGGCTACTTTAAAGGCCATTTCGGAAGAGTCCACGCTGTGGTAACTACCGTCGTAAACGGCTACGCGCACATCAACCACGGGATAACCGGCCAGCACACCTTTTTCCATGGTTTCGACCACGCCTTTTTCTACGGCCGGGATGAATTTACCCGGAATCACGCCACCAACGATTTCATCCAGAAATTCAAATTTACCGCCACGTTCCATGGGTTCCAGACGCAGGTGACAATCGCCATACTGACCGCGACCACCAGTTTGTTTTTTGAATTTTCCCTGAGCCGTTGCCGTTTTGCGGATGGTTTCGCGGTAAGGAATTTTCGGTTCTTCTTCTTCCACTTCCACATGAAATTTCTGATGTAATCGTTTCAAAATAATTTGCAGGTGTAACTCGCCCTGTCCTGAAACAATGGTTTGCCGCAGCTCCGGATCCTGGTAATAGAGAAAAGTCGGATCTTCTTCGTGCAGCAAGTGCAAACCATTGCTTATCTTTTCTTCATCACCTTTGGCCTTGGGCTTAATGGCCGTACGGATGACCGGTTCAGGAAATTCTATTTTCGGAAATTTGATATTCTGCCCCTTGGCGCAAAGTGTATCGCTAGTGTGGGTGTTTTTCAACTTAACCACAGCGCCAATATCACCAGCCATCAGTTCTTCGACACTCTTTTTATTTTTTCCGTTTAAGACAAACATTTGACCGATACGCTCCGTGTGCCCGTCACGGGTGTTAATTACATCTTCGCCGGTTTTTAACTTGCCGGAAAAGATTTTGAAGAACGACAATTCGCCCATGTGCTGTTCAGACACGGTTTTAAAAACCAGCGACGCAAACGGACCATTGGCGTCTACTTTCAGGGAACCATCTTCGGTTTTTACTTCGCCTCTTTCATTTGGGGCAGGACAGAAATTAACAATAACATCCAGCAGTCTCTTTACACCAACATTAGCTGTAGCCGAGGTACAAAAGATAGGGAATATGGCATCAGCAGCCACGGCCTTCTTTAGGCCGACTTTAAATTCCTCTTCCGAAAGTTCCCCGGCCTCAAAGTATTTTTCCATTAAAGTGTCATCGCTTTCAGCAACCGCTTCCACCAATTTAAGGTGCAATTCGTCGGCCTTTTCTTTTAGATCCGCCGGAATCTCTTCTTCAGTGTAATTTCCGCTGCCATCTTTGGCGAACTTCAAAACCTTCATGCGGAACAAATCCACCACACTGTCAAAATTAGGGCCGGTCTCTAACGGAAACTGAGCCGGTACCACCTGATGGCCAAAACTTTCAACCAATCCTTCTACAATATTGTCAAAATCAATATTTTCACGATCTAACTTATTAATTACGATGAAGCGCGGAACACCTTGTTTTGCCGCTTCGGCCCAAACCATTTCGGTGCCAACTTCGACGCCAGAGGCGGCAGAAACTACAATAAACATGGTATCTACAACGCGCATGGTACTAACCACTTCACCAAAAAAATCGGAATACCCAGGCGTGTCAATCATATTAATTTTATGGTCTTTCCAGATACCATGACCTAATGAAGAACTAATGGAAATTTGTCGTTCAATTTCATCCGGGTTGTAATCAGAAACGGTGCTGCCCTGTTCAATAGAACCAATTCGGTTTATCTCTTTCAGATTGTAAAGAAGCGCTTCGAATAACATGGTTTTACCGCTGCCACCATGTCCTCCTAACCCAATATTACGTATTTGCTCCGTTTGAAATATTTTCACTTCTGCCTCCTTTTTGAAAGGTCATCATTAATTTTGGATTTACAAGTCGTTAAAAATACTAAATTCCAATTGCTAATTCAAGCAAAATTTGAGATTTTAAGTACAAGATTGTAATGAAATAAAGACCTCTCCAAAGATTCTGGCCGCCAGGAGAGGCCAATTTATTTTTGGAGGCAAGATTGGGTTAAAATTTAAAAAAACATTGCGGCAACACCGGGACAAATCACTGCCTTAACTCAGAACAGGCTTTTTTCCACCCCAGGCATTTGCTAAATAAGATTTAAAACAAATAAAAATATTCCGGCGAACGCGGCTCGGTTTTCTGGTAAATGATTTTACGAATGGTTTCGTATTGCAGGTACGGGTACTCTTCCTGTAGAATTTCAAGCGCTTGCTGGGTAGAGTGGTTCTTTTTCAATTCACGAAAACGCTTTCGAATGTGGAAATCGCGAACGCCTTTTTCCCTTAAAAGATTATGCTCAATTAGAAATTGGAAAATTGAATCGGGAATGTGAGGCTTAAGAGGGTTCTTCACCATTGTTACTTCCTCCTTCGTTAAATGGATTTAATCGTAACAAGGTGAAGCCTAAATTTCCCTCCTTTTTAATTTTGGTAGCATCAATTTTTTTCTACAAATTTAAAAAATATTAGTTCCGGAGCAAGGGAAAAATTTTTCCCTATTGTAATCGGCTTGCTATGCTTTACCCCCTTCAGTAAATTTGAAAACAATTTTTAGGAAAACAGAAAAGCAAATAAAAGGAAACTTTATGTTAGATCTCAAATTCATTCGAGAAAATCCTGAACTGGTAAAAAAAGGTATTCAGGCCAAAGGAGAAATGGGGGATGTGGATCGCGTACTGGAGCTGGATCAACGGCGGCGCCAGATCATCCAACAAGTGGAAGACTTAAAAAAACAGCGAAATGAAAATTCCAAAAAGGTCGCTCAGCTAAAAAAAGAAGGCAAAGACGCCAGTGAAATCATTAACAGCACCAAACAATTTAGTGAAACCATCAAAAAATTGGATGATGAGTTGAAAGAGGTGGAGGTTCAGCTTCATGAGGAACTTAGCCGCCTGCCTAACCTGCCGCACGAAAGCACCCCAATTGGTGTGGATGCCAGCGATAATGTAGAAGTTAAATCCTGGGGCAAAATTCCTCAATTCGATTTTGAACCGCTGAATCATCTGGAATTAGGCGAACGGCTGGATATTCTGGATTTTAAACGCGGTGGCAAAGTGACCGGCAGCGGTTTTCCGGTGTACAAGGGAGATGGCGCCCGCCTGGAGCGAGCTTTGATCAATTTCATGCTCGACTTTCACATCGAAAAACATAATTACACAGAAGTTTTTCCCCCTTTTCTGGCCAATCGCGACAGTATGTTTGGCACCGGCCAGCTACCTAAATTGGAAGACGATATGTACCTGACTGAAAAGGATGATTTGTTTTTGATTCCTACTGCAGAAGTGCCCGTCACCAACTTACACCGTAATGAAATTTTAGATGGCGAAGATCTCCCTATTAAATATGTAGCCTATTCGGCCTGTTTCAGACGCGAAGCCGGTTCTTACGGGAAAGAAACGCGCGGCTTTTTACGCGTGCATCAATTCAATAAAGTGGAAATGGTTAATTTTGTGCAGCCGGGGCAATCCTACCAATTTCACGAACAGCTTTTGCAGGAAGCCTGTGATATCCTGGAAGCTCTGGAAATTCCATACCGTGTGCTTCTACTTTGTTCCGGCGATTTAAGCTTCGCGGCTGCCAAATGCTACGATATTGAAACCTGGTCTCCGGCTGAACAAAAATGGCTGGAGGCTTCCAGTGTAAGTAATTTTGAAGATTTTCAGGCGCGCCGGGCCAACATTCGCTTTCGACCGGAAAAAGGCGCTAAACCAGCTTTTGTTCACACTTTAAACGGCTCCGGCCTGGCCACTTCGCGTTTGATGGTTTCTTTGCTGGAAACCTACCAGACCGATGAAGGCACGATTGTTATTCCGCCCGTACTGCGCAAATACATGGGCGGCCAGGATGTAATTCGCAGAAAGTACAAATAAAAAAGTCCATTGATATGATTCGTTCTTTGTTTGTGGTCGTTTTTGCTGTTTTGCACACCATTTTCTGTTCTATTGCAGCCATAGTCTTTGGCCTGTTTAACCCTTACTCAAAAGTTGTGGATGGTATTATCCGCTTATGGGCTAAGGGGATTTTAAAAGTAGCCGACGTTAAAGTGGTGGTTCATGGTCAGGAAAAGCTGCGCAAGGATCAGCCCTACATTTTCATTTCTAACCATCAGGGCGCCTTTGATATTTTGGCTGGAGTGGTTGCCATCCCGCTTACCATGCGTTTTGTAGCTAAAAAAGAACTGTTTCGTTTTCCCATTTTTGCTCAGGGCATGCGCGCAGTGGGCATGATTCCCATTGATCGGAGCAACAGTGAACAGGCCCGCAAATCATTGGAAGAAGCCGCGAAAACTCTTCAGAATGGTGTTTCAGTTTTAATTTTTCCGGAAGGCACACGCAGTTTAGATGGCAAGATCAAACCATTTAAAAAAGG
>JAGHBR010000353.1 GCA_021160885.1 Caldisericaceae bacterium | reverse complement strand
TTGTTTTTTGGTTGATTTGCCTTTGTACACCCATTGTGGCCCAGAATGTTGGTGTATTAAGGCGATTCAACTAAGAGTTCCCCACAAAACGATTGCATGACTACTACAGTTAATAATTTTATGTTTATCTGCCATTTCTGCAAAAAGTTTAAAATTTAAGAAGTATTCAGACTTTGTAAAATTTTTTTGATTTTTTTCCAAAGGTTCAATTCAAATCTTTTTTGTGTTTCATTAATTCTTTGTAGATTTTTTTAAACTGCGTTTTTAGAATTTCAGCCTCCTTTTGAATATCCTGCAAATCTGCTACTTTGTTTTTGGCAGCACACGTTGCTATGCGGGCAATGAAATCAGATAATAAGCTTTCAAATTTTGGCAACTTGTCCGCAATGAGCCTGTCCAGGCTTTTAATTTCCTGATTAGCCGACTTTAACTCCAAAGTACGTTGACTTAGTAATTCTTGCAAATGGGCACGAATTTCCTGCAACTCCTGTTCATAATTTTTATTACGTGTAACATCGGTTGCAATAAAGGTCAAACCGACTATTTTTTCATTCTTTTTAATAGGGCCGCTTCGAACCAGATACCAATGTTTCTGACCTTCATTCTCCAGGGCAACTTCAAATCTTTGCAAAGCGTCTTTTTTAACCACCTGGTGGATGGCATCTTTAATGGTTTTCATGGTCTTTGCTGGCGCCAAATCGTAAATCATTTGTCCAATCACATGCTCCTGAGGAATGGAGAAAAAATTTCGATTAACAAATTCAATTTTCCCATTTAAATCAGTCGTAATGATGTAATCCGGTGCTTGCTGTACTAAAGCTCGCCAACGTGCTTCCGATTCCATCAACGCCAGGTCTTTTTCAACCATATCTGTAATGTCCATCAAAACGCCACGAATACCAATTTCTCCGGATTCGGTTTTGTATGGTTTGCTCAAACTGCGCACCCAACGCGTGGCGCCTTCTTTTGTCAAAATCCGGTATTGCATGGGAGCCACCTTGCCGCGCTGTCGCTCCTTAAAAGCATTAAAAACCAGCTCTTCATCTTCCGGCGCAATAAATTCCAAAAACAAACGGCCGATCATCTCCTGAGGTTTAAATCCGATCAAAAGGGTTACGGATGGGCTAATGTAGGTAATGCGTCCCATGTGATCAATCACGAACAGGCCTTCGTTAATCTCTTCAACCAGAGAACGATATTTTTTCTCATTATGCTGCAGCGCCCGCGAAATCTGATCTGCTTTTTCCAGTGGCAGACTAAGCGCTCTATAAAGATAGATGGCAATGAGTAGTAAAAAGCTAAAGTAAATCAGCGAAAAGGGCGGATAAACAGAAAATAAATCTGGTAAAAGATTGTGAAACAAGACAAACCAGACCAGACCTAAAACAATGACAATCATTACCACCTTTAGGGCTGTACGTTGGTATGGCGCTAAATTAATCATTTATTATCCCTGAATTTTGTATTGTTAATTTTTTTGATATTTAAGAAACCTTTGAAAAATCATTAAGAATATCATTCCCGCGCAGCCGGGAATTCCTAAGTTGACAGGTTTGAAGAATCCCCGATTTTTTCAAAGGTTTCATTTAACTTATTTTCGTGATTTATCTTCTCTGCCCCACTTTTTCAAAGCCAATAGGTCAAAAATCCGTCAAACACAGTACTGCAGAATTTTAACTCAACATTCATTTAGTTTTTCTCTTCCATGCTTACTTAAAAGCTCGTTTGAAAAAAATAGAAAAATTCTTTATTTTAGCAAATAATTTTGCCTCAGGAGAAATTTAATTATGCTCAATCGTAGAACATTTTTAAAAACCAGCGCGCTGCTCGGCGGTCTTTTGCCATTTAATTCCTTTGCCGGGCAAAAATCAGTAAATGCTCTTGTACGTCCCCCTGCCCTGAATGAGGGCGATACCATTGGCTTAATTACGCCAGCCTCACCATTGTTTGAATATCATCAAACAGTCATCGAAGTTAGAGAAAAGCTACATAATTTAGGTTACCAGACCAGGATAGGCAAAAATACGGACAAAAAATGGGGCTACCTGGCAGGCAACATTGAACAGCGCGTAGCCGACCTGCACGATATGTTTGCGGATGACCAGGTAAAGGCAATTATGGCCATCCGGGGCGGTTATGGCAGCGCTCAGCTGCTGCCTTATTTAGATTACCAGTTAATCCGCAGGCATCCTAAAATTCTGATAGGCTACAGCGACGTCACTTCGCTTTTACTGGGCATTCACGTTCAAACAGGTCTTGTTACTTTTCACGGTCCGGTGGCCGTTTCTACCTTTACGGATTACACTACGCGTCACATGAAACGCGTGCTGAGCTCCACAACAGCTCCCATCGAAATTGAAGATGCGCCGTTTGAAGAAAATCTGCAAAGCAGTAACCGCATCTGGACTTACCGGGGCGGCGTCACCAAAGGTCGGTTAATCGGAGGTAACTTGACCTTATTTCAATCACTGCTGGGCACACCCTTTGAACCGAACACTGAGGGGACCATCATTTTTTTGGAAGAAGTTAGCGAAGAGCCGTACGACCTGGATCGCATGTTGCACCAGCTGAAAATGGCCGGCAAATTTGACCACTGCCGTGGCGTTATTTTCGACAAAATGCCCGGCGTTAAACCTGCCGATTACAAACCTGGCTTTAACAGCACCTTAAGTGTGGAAGAAATCATTGATTTGGTTTTTAAGGATTTTGACTTTCCTGTTTGTGTAGGTTTTTCACTGGGCCATATTAAAGACAAACCGACCATGCCTCTGGGCATTAAAGCCCGGCTGGATGCTGATGCAGGGCATTTAACCTTGTTGGAGCCAGCCGTTAAGTAAAGATTACACACCTTAGCGTGATAAAAAATTTGTAGTTGAAGGAATGATACATCAAGTTCGGAGTATAAATATTTAGGAAGAGGCCTTTTATCAGCATTAATTTTAATCATTAATAAGAACTAAGCGAAGGATACGCGGAATCCCTGTATCCTTCGCCTGTTCAGTTATAGATGATGCTATTTCAATAAAATCATCTTTCTGACCTTCTGGAATGCTCCTGCTTTAAAATGGTAGATGTAAATTCCCGAAGCCACTTTCTGCCCTTGCCTATTACTGCCATCCCAGGTTACGGAATGATAACCGGCATTCTGAACTTCAGAAATTAATGTACGAATTTTAGCGCCACTGGTATTATAAATGGTTAGTTTTACATTCGCAGTTTTAGGAAGCTGGTATTGAATGGTAGTCGTCGGATTAAACGGATTTGGATAATTTTGCTCAATGGCAAAAGATTCAGGCAAACCATTTTTAATCTGAATGCCGGACGCAACTGGTGTTAGCGTAAAATTAACATCGGAAACCGTGTCCTGATCAACGGAAATATTGTCAACAGAACCTGGTGAAGCATCGTAATTTTCTTTGTAAACAGAAATCGAAAAAGTACCAGTTTTTAAACCGTTAAAGACATAGTAACCCAAAGCATCGGTAATGGTAGTATCGGTTTGATCTCCGCTTAAGTAAACTTCTACTCCGCTATCGTCCTGGCTATCTGTTAAATCGACAAAGCCCTCAATAACCCCCTTAGCCCGATCGGCTAACAAGAAGGTCACGGTATTTTCCAACAACTGCCTGGCAATGCTTTGGTCGCCCAGTGCATCAAGGTTAAAACCAAAATAAACCGTCTGGGCAGAAGTACTGTCCGTATCAGGATCATAAACCAAAATTCCCATTGAAGCAGCATAAGAATCCGTCCCATAAATCACAAAAGCTGGTGCAATAGGATCCTGCGCGTCCTGGTCTCCGTATCCATTGTAATTGATAGCTATTGTAGTCGGTAAGGCATTGGGCGTTGTAACCAGCGGATAATTTGCGTAAAGGTTAATCAAGTTTAAAGAACCGGCATTATCCGTTCGCCAATTTTGAACGTGCAAAACATTCTGGGCAAAAGAACTATAGCCGGGGCTTTTTAAAGCGTCATAACCTATTTCACCGCCTTCGATCAATAATTTATGGGTAGAATCGCTAACCCAATTTTCAAGCTTCGTCCGATAGACATCATCCGCTACCGGTGATTGATTAGCGCCGCTGGAGGAAATGATTAAATCATAATGGGTAAAATCGCTATCCAATGCGGCGGTTACACTTACCGTAACAGCATCATAACCAAGGTCTGTTAAATAGGATGCGATGGTATTGGCTGACTTTCCATAGTCCTCCTTTGCCCGCACGTATCCGCCTTTTTCATCAGTGGTACTGGTTTTGGCGCTCGGATCGTCGTCTATCACCAGAATTTTACCTTTGCTTTGAATAATCTTAAAAGCATTAAAACCACTATCCGGACTCTGGCTTTCATTCTGATTTGAAGAAATATCTACTGCTTTAATTTTGTAAAAGACGGAATCATTCAAGACTACACTTTCCGGAAAATCGCCAGAATATTCGTCGCCGCCGGTATTCAGGAGAGGAAAACTTTTATTAAGAGAATCATTATTAATCGAATAGTAACAAATAACCGTATCAACGCCAAAATTGTCCGTAACCGTGGCGGTAACTGTTGCCGGCCAATTGTCCAGCATCTGATCGTCCAGGGCCGTGTGATCAATAGAGGGATTTAATGAGTCAGGGCCCACATGGAAGCTGAACACACTATCCGGCGCCTGAGCCGGATCGTAAGTTACCTGTCCATCCTGATCAACAACAGCAATGTAATAGGCAATGGTCACATTGTTACCCGAAGCCGGAATATTGGCCTGATATTCATCAGGATTGCCTGTACTGTGCATATTCAATGTATCGACTGGTGTATCGATACCCCAAATCACCCAGAGTTTGGTTGTATCCAGAGGCGAAGGCCCTGGCGTAATGGTCGCAATTACCGGGTAATCGTTAGAATAATCATCCGTATCTTTTAAAGGAGTATGTTGTATATCTGCAATGTAATCTTCTTTGTTAACCAGACCGTGCGCGGCAAAATGCTCGACAATAACGGAAACATGTTCACCATTGTACAAATTGCGATCAGCCTGAATATAGGCTTGGGCAGCATCTTGCAAGCCTGGCGCATAGCCCCAGATGTAATGCGTTTCAATAAACAAACGATCTGTGATAAAACGCCCCAGATCGGCCCAGATGTCCATTAAGGCTGAAGACCATATCTGCCCGCCGTCATGACCGCTTACATAGTCATCCGGATACACCCAATCTAAATCACACCGACGTCCGGCCCAAAATTCATTATGGCCGTCCCAACTAAATACGTAGCCCCAATTAAAGCTATTGGTAATACGTGAATAGGAAGCAGCCCAATAATCGGAACTACCTTCCTGCAGCGACATAGTTTCTCCGCTGTAGGACATTCCGCCAGTCAGGTTTGTCTGGAAAGAATGGGCATGCTCATGCCAGATGACATCGGCATCTTCTGCATCATCCACCCCGCCTTCACCAAAGGCGCAGTAATTGGCTGAACTCATGTAATGCGAGTTATCGTCACCGTTTAAACCGTGGGGATCAACTTCAAATTCGCGCTGTTTGGGTTCATCGTAGCCTAAATCTAAAATAAGATGCCGGGTAGAAAGATCAATATGGTAGTAAACCATGACATCCTCAAATTCCTGCTGATGGCGTGTGTAACGAAACGCAGATGAATCCGCCAGCTCAGGAAAATTGTCAATAGGGCCTTCCCTGTCGCTCAGGACAGCGTATGGCCCCTGTAGTTTGTACAGATCATTTTCATAAGTAAGATCGCGTAAAACAACTTCCATGCGCTGATTGTTAAGCGAATCCGAATCTGCGTCGTTATTGTCCTTAAAATCACCGCCATATTCAACACCTGCGGTGGTCAATGGATCTGGATTAAAGACCAGGCCTTTGCCATCATGAAGCATTTCAAGATTTTTCACATTGCTAATGCGACCGTCAACAACATTAACCAACACTTCCCAATCGCCCAGCGGATTTTCGGTAGGAATAGAGACACGCCAACACAATTCCTGGCCCCGATCCTGGCTTTCGAACCAGACCAGACTTGCTTTTTGCTGGCCCAGTAATTTACCCGTAACCTGCAAATAATCCCTGGCAATGGTAATAGCCTGCTCAGCGCTTATTTGAGCTTTAATTTGCCGCACGCCAATCGTCGGTCTGTAATTACTGGCAACAAACGTAACCGCTTTTTGCGGATTTAAGGTAATAACCATTCTTCCATCATAAACAGGAATGTTATTTATTACTTGATCAAAAAAAACATGGTAGCCACCTGGAGTTTGACGAACACGAACCGTTTGCAAGGTATTGGTTAAAGCATCCAGGCCATATTCTTTAAAATGATCCTTTAAATAGGCACGCGCAATCTCTTCGGCGCTGCCTGAGTAACCGGTTTCATGCAAATTGTAGCGATAACGAAAAATACCAGCCTTTTCGTCAATGGTTCCCCTTTTTG
>JAGHBR010000035.1 GCA_021160885.1 Caldisericaceae bacterium | reverse complement strand
CGCGAAAGATCGGCTCTACAAATTTTGTTTCTGGTAGAAGGCAAAAAATATTGGATATTAAAATCTTTTTAAAAAATCAGAATCGTAGTTTTTTAAACGATTCGAATGATTTTTTCTTTTATTGAATTGCTAAATTATTTTAATATGACGTCGAACATAAAATATGCAAATGTAAAACTAACAGAAGTTCACCAATGCTTTATAAATTTTCACGACTGGTTACACTTGCTATCATCTTAATTGCCCATGGATTATTTTCAGCCTCAGTTAGAATCCCTCATTATCCCAGCATCCGTTACACAGTGGATGATGGTTTACCCCAATCCATCGTTTCTGCTTTAATGCAAGATTCATATGGTTTTTTATGGATTGCAACCAACGAAGGAATCGCTAAATTTAACGGCCATTCTTTTGAAGTGTTCAATGAAGGAAGCGGATATCCGTTCCGTCTGGTAACTGGTATTGTTGAGAAAAATCCTGGAATATTCTGGATTTCAACTATCGATAAAGGGATTTGGCAACTAAGCAATAAACAGGCAATAAAAATCAAGATAGATAGCACACTACAATCAGATCATATCAATTTTTTGATCAAAACCTTTGATAATGAGATATTGATTGGGGCAGAGCCAGGCGGTTTGTATGTAATTAAACACGATTCACTAAAATTACATATTAAAGATTCGGAAGGGGGCTGCGCCGGACCGATCATTAGTGCAGCCAAAGACTATGAAGGAAATTATTGGATTGGAACATACAAATCAGGAATACAGGTCTTTAATCGAGACAAAGAGATTCTCCACCTTACTTTAAAATATGGTTTACCTTCAAATGAAATCAGAGCCATTTTGCCCAGACAAAATGGCGAAGTTTGGATTGGCACGCGCTATGGACTTTATGTGCATGGTAATCCTTCTCTGTCGCAAAAACTAAAAGATTTAATACCAAATTCTTTTGTGTCTTTTATTTATTCTCGCAATGACCGTGATATTTGGGTGAATCTGGCCTCAAGCCCCGGGGGAGTCTGGCATTTTAAAGATAATCAATTAATCGAAATTTTACGCGCCAACGAAAGTTTTTATTCCAGAACTTCCTTAATTGACGAATCCGGCACTTTATTCCTTGGGTCTTACCAGGGATTAATTGTTTACCCAAACCGTAATTTTGAAAATTTTGGCAAAGAAAGCGGCTTAACCGATACTTACATACGAGCCATAACCAAAGGACCGGATGATAGTCTTTGGGTTGCCACAAAAATCGACGGGCTGTTTAAATTAGTAGGTTCAAGGTTTGTTAAAGTAAACTTACCAGATAGTTTGTTTGCAGGGAATTCCATTTTTTCATTAAAGACCTTTGATCAAACATTATGGCTTGGCACGGCAAGGGGCCTGTATATCTTTGATGGTAAGAAACTAATCCGAAACAAGCTTACAAGATTTTTTAAAAATTTAACCATTCGCCGTTTTAAAGAAATTGGAGACACACTTTTTATCGTCACCAAATCAAAGGTTCTTGCTTATAAAAATGGTGAGATTATTGATTACTCTTTCAATCTAAACTCAAAGGGAAGAATTTCTATTTGGGGAATAGCCAGGGATAAGTTTAACCGACTGCTCATTGGCACTAATGGACAGGGCGCTTTTTTACTTAAAAACAAACAATGGCAAACTCTTAATCTGCCAGATTCTTTACGACAAATATTTTCTGTTCGGGCTGAAAAAAATAATATTTTGTATCTTGCTACATCAAATGGACTTTATCAATGGAATGGCCAAGAATTTTCTACTGCGTTAAATTTTAATCAAACGGTTTGGGATGTTTTGCCCATGAAATCGATAACCTGGCTACTGACCAGTAATGGCTTATATCAGTTAAAACGGAATAGAGTCAGAATATATAATTTGAAAAAGGGACTAATCACTACAGAATTTAACATGGGTGCTGTATTTAGGGTTAACGAGAATGAAGCCTGGTTTGGCGGAGTAGAAGGTTTAGTACGCTATAAAAAGATTTTGACTTATCCCGATTTTCTTCCCAAGTTTTTGTTAACACAAATTTCCTCTAAAGATTCGTTAATTACTTTTCCCTTTCCTGATCAAATCATTTTACCTTTTTCTAATAATTCCTTAAGATTCCATTTTAAGAAAATTAACTTTGGAAACGCACCTTACGTTCGTTTTGCATACTGGCTTCAGGGCTTTAACCAGGATACGGTTTATTTACATGATGAAAACATCAATTTTGTTGACTATTCCTATTTGCCGGATGGTAAATACACTTTTCATTTATTCTTAATAAACCCTTTTACCAATGAAATTGCCGCTCAACGCTCTGTTTCTTTTATTGTTTTACCGCCCTGGTATAAATCGCCAATTTTTATTTTCTTGTTTATACTATTATTGGCAGCATTGGTCTTTGTTATTGTCCATGCCAGAGAATCATATTTACGAAAGAAAAATCAGTTATTAGAAATGCAAGTACAGGAAAGAACTGAAGATATTCGTCAAAGCTACAGACTTTTAAAGCAAGAAACAGAGCAGCGTAAAAAAGCTCAGCTTTCATTAAAGAAAGAACGAGAACAACTGGAGATTACGCTTAAATCTATTGCCGACGGGGTTATTCGAACTGATCTGGGAGGTAAAATTCTTTTAATGAATAACAGCGCTGAAAAAATGTTTAACCTCCCCATAAAAAAGGCCATAAACCGTTCCCTGGCTGAAGTCATAACGCTTAAAGACGAAGGAAGCAATGAAATCATAAAACTGCCTGATCATGTAAAGCAATGGGAAAATCAGGGGGATGCGCCATCTCATTTTTACGCAATTTTTGAACCTCCAGGCCCATTACCGGCCAAACATCTCAATATCAGTTGGGCAAAAATAGAATCTGAAAACAAACCGGATTCAGGCTATGTTTGGGTTTTTAGAGATGTCAGTATCGAAAGACAACTGGAAGAAGAAATTCTTAAATCTCAAAAATTAGAATCAATTGGTCTTTTGGCCGGAGGTATTGCACATGATTTTAACAACATTCTGGCAGGAATTTTGGGAAACGCTCAACTGGCTAAATTAAATTTAGGAAAAGATGATCTGGTAAAGAAATACCTCGATGGTATTGAAGAAGCCTCATTAAACGCCTCACAACTAACCAAACAATTACTCACTTTTGCCAAAGGCGGGGAACCGGTTAAAGAAATTATTTCTTTAACAGACATTTTAACAGAAGGTGTAGAATTTGCATTACGCGGTTCAAATGTATCTGCAAATTTTGAGATCGATTCTGATTTATGGCCCGTTGAGGCGGACAAGGGCCAAATTAATCAGGTAATTAATAATCTGGTTATTAACGCCATACAAGCCATGCCCGGAGGCGGTACGCTTACTATAAAAGCAAAGAATTGCACTAAAGAAGAAATCATTCAACCTGAATTAGAAGGCGATTACTTTATTAAAATTCAAGTCAGCGATACAGGCCATGGTATCTCTGAAAAAGATTTGGCTAAAATCTTCGATCCCTATTTTACAACCAAACAAAGAGGTAGCGGCCTTGGTTTGGCTACCAGCTATGCCATTATTAAAAAGCATGGGGGCATTATTACGGTTGATTCCAGGTTAGGCGAAGGTACATCCTTTACAATTTATTTACCAGCTCGCCCGGAAGCTGAAGTTAATGAAGAACACAAAGAAGCTAAGATACACTCTTTTAAAGGTAAACGTGTTTTAGTGATGGATGATGAAGAATATATTCGTGAATTGATGGGTAGCTTTTTAGAAATGTTGGAAATCGAAGCTGATTTTGCTAATGACGGTCAGGAGGCTATCGAAAAATATAAACTGTCTTTGGAACAAAAGCGACCCTTTGATGCAATTATCATGGATTTAACTGTTCGTGGGGGTATGGGAGGCAGAGAGGCTACCGCTGAAATTCTTAAACTTAATCCCCAGGCTAAAGTTATTGTGTCTAGTGGTTATTCAACGGATGGTACTCTGGCCAATTATCAGGAACAAGGCTTTATTGCCAGGTTAAATAAACCATTTACCTTGGAAGAACTGAACAACATTCTAATTGAAGTATTATCTTCAAAAAACCTTTGAAAAAATCGGGGATTCTCTAATCCTGTCAACTTAGGGATTCCCGCTTGCGCGGGAATGAAATTCTTAATGATTTTTTCAAAGTTTTCTTCAAATTAATATTCCCTGACACTATCCATGAGCATGTTTGTGACTGACAGGTAGAGAAATAATTCTTAACTTTTTCAGAAGAATCAAAAAATGTTTTTGGGATTCAATTACTCAATTAAAGGAAAGCCTTCGACTAAAGACTGAGGCTTTCAACAAAAAACATTATTAACATGTATTGTTAATAATACTCCAGCGTCTCTTCCCCGGTAATAACCATTAGTTTTAAAATTTTTTGCTTTTTCAATTCCGGCATGTCAATATGCACAATGTACAAACCACTGGCTACGCGCCAGCCTTTTTCATTTTTTAAATCCCAGCGGAAGAATTGTGAAGGATCGTTCTTTTCCAGCTTACGCACCAACGTGCCATTTAATGTAAAGATACGAATGATGGCATGCGGCGGCAGGTGGTTAAAGGTGACAAAATGCTCAAAGCGGTCTCTTTCCAGAGAACTGGCTGCATAATAGGGATTGGGAAAAACATTAATTTTTTTCACATCTTTTTTCATTAATTCCAGATCGTTCTCAATTTTACCTGGAGCTGTAAAGGTAATTTTAAAATTTTCATCAGGGTATTTTGGAGTAGCAAAACGAATCACAACACCAGTAGCTGGCAGTACTCCAGAACCAGTGAAATCACAAATAGTCAACGGACCAAAAATTGGAACACTATTTTCGTACCACTTGAGAGTAGGCGCACCACTACTAACATCCGGCACAAAAGCCTGATAGCTCCCTTTTTCATTTAAAGGATAGCGCACGTAAATCCAGTCACTGGCTGGAAAACCAAAAATTGGATCCGGAGGGCCATAATCAAAAACACCAGGCGTGTGCCCACCCGAATTACCAATGGCAATCAAACGCACATCATCGGTTGAATCTTCAAAGGTGCCAGGACCTACATCCCAGAATTCAAACGGCACCTGACCGGCCACCTGAATGGAATCGTAATACCAGTAAAACAAGCTGCCTTCGTCGGTAAAGCGCATCTCAAAATCATGGCCTAAATAAGCCAGGTAAGGATTAAGGGACAACCTGTCTTCATTGATCGCTGAGCTCAGGTAAAAACGATCATCATTGGGAGAGCTTAAACTGTGCCAGACGTTATAGCCAATCTGTTGCTGATTTTGATCCGGCGAGGTCCAAATTATTATTGGGCCGTAAGAATCGGCATATTGATAAATCCTTATAAATTTGTCCTCAGGGACAGCGACTTTAATATTTAATCCATCAACAAACACCCCATCACTCTTTTCCCAATCACTAAATGCTAATAAAGGCTGGGCTTGAATAATCGTTTGCTGCAATGTTAGATCGTTCAGCTTCCATAATAATTCACTATAATGGTTAGAGCTGGTATCCTGATCCACAATAAAATTGATTTCATAATCATGCCCGGTTAACTGCGACGGGTCGACTACAGTGAGTTGACAGCGAACATCATTTTCCTGATTTTTTTGAAATGCGATGGTATCTTCTGCGCTGGCCAAATAGCGCGTACCAGGTACGCATTCCTGCAACGTGAGCTCAACCATTTGGCCATTGGATTCGAACGTAGCGAACTCTTTCACCTGTGGATTATAATTATAGGCGCTTACCATGTAATAATATGTTGAACCCCGATAGAGCGGGCAATCGTTGAAATAATCCCAATCAATTACCAGATGCCGTTTTATCCCGGAGTCGGTACCTCTCTGTACCAGTCCAAAAACATTTTCCCCTTTCTTTTCATCATAATACCAGGATTTTATGGTAAAAATCCCATCGACTTTGTCAAATGTGGCAATTTTAATTTTTTCAAATCGCGCTGGATTTCCCGAAATAATTGAACTTTCATCATAAATCGGTTTTAGCTGATACACATTGTACCCTTCAAAAGCATAACCCGCATGAACTTCATTTTCAATTTGCCGGACCAGTTCCGCATCAAAGCCCCAATTCAATACAATTTTGTCACCCAGGGCAACCGCTTTTAGTTTAGGCGCTTCTGGAGCTCGAGGAACGTCTTTAAATCCTGCTTGAAAGATGGCTTCTGTATAAGGAAACATTTTTTTTACTTCAGCTAATGAGCTTAAATAATTGGTTCCCTGACCTCCGATAATGGCAAAAATGATTTCCTGTTCATCGCCCGGAGCCATGGCCAAAGGCCCAAAACTCCCTAACAAATAGCGATCTCCTCCATGATAATTCACACCCTGTCCATCAATTTCTCCCTGCCCGGTTAAAGGATCGCCATTTAATGGGAAACGAGTTGTTTCCCCTTCATTGGGCCCCATATTAACAACGTATGGTATTAATTCGGTTAATGAGGGAGAAGGCCAGTATCCCCGCAATGCATTGTAAATACTTACTGCGGTTAAATTAGTGGCCGTTGGGGGATTAATTTCGTAATAAAAAGGTGCGTAATAACCAAATGCATGTAAATTCAAGTTTTTGTATCCAACCTGCCATTCCTGATGAAACAGGGCCGTGTCCTGGGGATTGCCTGTGTAAACCATGGGCCCTTGCAAAATTTTAGCCCCAATTGCTGGAGTGATTTCTCCCTCGATCTCTTTGTCTGTGTTACCATTATTGTAAGCAAAGAAAAAATTTGCGGTAGAATCACATCCAGCCAAATCATTTTTATAATCACCAATGTCCGGGTCTAAATATATACCAATGAAAAGTGAATCTAATAAATAAGGTGATTTGTTAATGAGTTGATAGCGTTTGAAAATCATTTGTCCACCTGGTGAAAATTTTCCTGAATACGTCCAGGTGGTTGTTTTCAGTTCCATGCCAATCGGAAAACTTCCGGTACGATAGAACATTCGATCCTTGTCAATCAGATCATTGGCCACAGTCCACAAAATTTGATCGCTCCAGGCGTAGCCGGGAACATCGGTAGGAAAATGGTAGGCCCTATCCTGATCAAAATCCAGAAACGGCGCTCCTAAGTCGACCGGCCACTTTATGGCATCTTCACCTTCTTGAAAATAAATTTGTTCATGATCTTTCCAGCTCACCTGATCAATCGGTAAATTCAATAAGTAAGCGGCATCCCAGATTTCGAAACCTTTTTCATGCTTGCGTGTATAGCGATAAATTTTGGCTCTGGCACCTGTAGGATCGACCGGTTGCCCATTTTCATCAATCCAGCCAGGTTGCATGGGTATGTCGGAATAAAAGGCATTCCCACCAGCTCGTAAGGGTTGTATTAAAATTTTTTTCCCGGTTTGCGGATCTTTTAACCAACCTGCCCATAAAATACCGTCCAGGTACATTATTCTAACGCCATCTCTGGGATAAAAATTACAATCACCAAAACCACTGTTTCCCCTGCAACTTTGATAATAACGCCAGTTTCCCACATCAAGCACGGAAAATGATTTTCCATCGTACTGAGCCGACTGAATTTTTTTTAAGGGGAATTTGGCCTGAAGGCTGAATGCAAAAACAAAAATGATAAGCCAAAAAGCTTTTGGAATAAATAATGGCTTCATGGCAATACCTCGGAAGGTAAAACATTGAGTGGTTAAATTTAATAAGTAATTTTATCCTTTTCAATTACTAACCCAAGCCTGAACTTTTATTCAATCAATAATTTCAGGCTGAAGATTTAATTATCGTAGCCTAAAATTTAAGCTGCAATTAGAGCAACACAGATCAAACCTATCTAAAAGAAAAGTTAATAGATTAGTTTAATAATATTCCAGTACCTCTTCCCCGGTAATGACCATCAGTTTTAAAATTTTTTGTTTATTCAATTCCGGCATCTCGATGTGCACAATGTACAAACCACTGGCCACGCGCCAGCCTTTTTCATTTTTTAAATCCCAACGAAAGAATTGCGAAGGATCATTCTTTTCCAGCTTACGCACTAGCGCACCATTTAAGGTAAAAATACGAATGATGGCATGCGGCGGCAGGTAATTAAAGGTAACAAAATGTGTAAAACGATCCGGCTCCATGCTACTGGCGGCGTAATAAGGATTGGGAAACACATTGATCTTTTCCACATCCTTTTTCAACAAATCATTTGATTGAATTGGTTCTCCTGGACCTTGAAAATTGAAGACTAAATCCTCCGTTGGCCCTTTGGTGGTAATAAAACGTATTACCGTTCCTGTTGGAGGTAAGGTTTTGGCACCGCCCATATCGCAAATAATAATCCTTGCAAGTACTTCTTTTGAATAACTCCACCACTGGTAATTAAAATTTCCGGAAGTTACATCGTCATAGAAAACTTTGTAACTGCCTCGTGAATCAATGGGTACCCTGATATAAAGCCAATCTGTTGCAGGAAAACCTAAAAAAGGATCTTTATATTCATAATCAAACACACCGACCGTGGCGCCACCGGAATAACCGCCAGTTAAACAGCGAATATCATCGGAAGCATCATCATAGGTTGCCCTTCCCACATCCCAGGCTTCAAAAGGCACATCAACATATATATCTTCATCATACCACCAGGCATAAATACCGCCTTGCTCTGTAAAGCGAAGTTCAAAATCATGTCCTCTGGCATTTTCAATGCTAGGCGTAATACGATCTAACCCACCGGATCCGCCTCCGGCGCTAATGTAAAACGGATTTTCATCATTTGGTGAACTGCGATCATGCCACACATTGTTGCCTTTAAACGGCGCTCCCTGTTCGTCATATTCATCGGGGGTTAAAGGACCCTCTGCATCGGCCACCTGCATAATAGCTTTAATATCTGGCTCTGGTGCAAAAACTTTTATTAGCAAACCATCCACTAGCTCTATATCATTTCCTAAATTATCCAGGTTCTGATCATCTTTAAAAATAAGAACTGGCTTGTTCTTTAACAGCATCTTACCTGTGGATAAATCCTCTAAATTCCAAAACCATTGTTTTTGTAAAGAATCAATTGAATCAGGTACCGATGTAAACGTAAGTTGGTAATTATGGTCTGTTACAAGAGTTGGATCGACTACCTTTACCTGACAAATAACATCTGTTTTTTGCGAAGCAGTCGTTTCAATGAATTCCTCAGGTTCTGCCTGGTAGCGTAAACCAGGTTTTTTGCCCTGAATAGTTACGGCGACCACTTGATAATCTGATTCTAACGATGGGAAATCTTTAAACTCCTGATTGTAATTGTAGCTGGTCACAACAAAGTAATACGTTGATCCTTTGTACAACGGTTTATGATTTATGGAATCCCTTTTGACCACAAAGTAGCGTTGTATGCCGGAATCCCGACCAATTTGCAGTGGACCGAGAAACGTATTGCCTGACTTAATATTATGGGTAAGACCATCAATCGTTTTTACACTGTTGTTAAGATCAAACGTGACCAGTTTTACGGTACGTGGATCACGGATGGTCGCATTGGAATCGGGCAACTGATAAACGTTGTACCCTTCAAACCGAAAACCATTTTTTTCCTTTTGTTCGATTTCTTCAATGCTTTGCGGATTCCAGCCCCAGTTCAGTAAAACGGTTTTTCCTATGGTTTCTGCTCTAACCTGTGGAGCAGCCGGACTCAGGTCCATATCCTTAAAGCCATTTTCATAAAACTGTTGAATAATTTTAAGGAATTCTTTAATCCAGGTGATTCCCTGGCGTTCGTCCTTACCTATTGCACCAATCCAGATGGCGATGATTTCCTGTCGTTCGCCCGGTTCCATACGAAAGGGGCCGGTATTCATATAGAATCTACGATCACCTGGAGACAGGTTCTGTCCCTGGCCATCCACATCACCGTACAAACCAGTCGGATCATTGACCGGGTCCCCGCTTAATGGGAACCTGGTTGATAAACCTGCTCTTGGCCCACTACCTGCAATAAATGGAGTAGGATGCTTTAAATCGTTTGTTGGTATAAATCCACGCATCATGTTATATGTTTGAAGCGCATAATCGATAACGCCCATAGGAGGATCGCACATCGGACAACTAAACGACTGAAGATATGCAAAAGAGGTCATTGGTAAATTTTTTTTATCTGCAACTTGTTTGAAATTAAATCTGCCTGTACTGCCCGGAGATTCGACCAGGGGGCCTTGCAACAAAGCAAGACTGATAACCGGAGGGATCGATACACCAGCCTCCTGCGCTTCAGCATCATAAGCTCTACCGTTATAAGCAAATGCCAGGCTCAAAGTTGAATCACAGCCAACCAGATCATCACTATAATCGCCGACATCCGGATCAGCAAAAAGCTGAAAGTACATGGAATCAATGGTCGCGTTTGATTTGTTGATCAATACATAACGTTTAAAAACAGCTGAGGAAAGTGGCCAGAAAGTGTTTTGGTAATTCCAGAGCGTAATTTGCAATTCCACACCAACAGGTAAAGTACCAGTATGTGCCTTAACTCTTGCTTCATTTAAATCATTGACGACCATAAACAGCGTTTCATCGGCGCCGGCAATGCCCGGGTAATCTCCTTGATCTATCTGTGGATAGCCCTGCTCATCAATGACCGGATCGTATATTCCATTATCATTTACATCATTAAATGGTGCCCCCCACTGAACCGGCCATTCTTTCCAGTTTTTAGCATAGCGTTTTCTGATGCTATTCACATCATAATCTGTAATTTCGTCTTCCTGTTTATGTAAAGAGATACTCAATTCCCTTTTAAAGTATTGATTCGAAAGGTTTTGCCAGTTTTTATGTACTTTAAATATACCTTTAGAAAGTTCATTGACCTCTAAATGATCATCTATTCTAATTATTCCGCCTGGATCTGTGCCAATTCTATAGGAAATTCCACCTACTCGGGGGGTATCCGATTCAGCTGGGATACCACGTAAAAAACCTCCCCATAAAAGTCCCTCTGTGTATATTACTGGCAAACGGGCAGGTGTAAAATACCCGCCTGAACTACCTGTGTAAGGATCATACGCAGTTTGGCCTTCATAATTAGCCCAGAACAACCAATAATCATTGTGTAGAAAATCATAACCAATTAACGCACCCTTTACTGGAGCAGATTTCATGATTGTTTTCTTTAAATTTTTAGCATTACTGAAAAGGGGACACAGTATGATTAGAAATATTATCACTTTCCTTTTCATTGATTACCTCAGCCGGTTTGTTATTTTATTTACTCACTGGAAATAACAAGCAATTTTAAGATTTTTTGTTTATTTATCTCAGGCACTTCCACCTGAATAACATACATCCCACTGGCCACAGGGCGGCCCTTTGCATTCTTTAAGTCCCATCTGAAAAACTGGCTGTTATCACGCTTTTCAAGCTTACGCACCAATACACCGTTTAAAGTAAATATTCGAATAATGGCATGCTCTGAAAGATGATTAAAAGTTACAAAATGTGTGAAGCGATCTGGTTCCAAACGCGAAGCCGCATAATATGGATTTGGAAAGACATTTATTTTTTCTATATCCATTTTCAACAAATCCAGATCATTTGCAATTTTACCAGGAGCTGAAAAGGTAAAAGTCAAATCTTCATCAGCTGATTTGCTGGAAATAAAGCGAATAACGGTTCCTGTTTGCGGCAGTGTGCCTGCACCAGTAAAATCACAGATAATTATTTTAGAAAGAACAGAAACACTATGATCCCACCATTTGTAATTCCAGGTTCCACTCAAAACATCCTGTTCATAAACCTGGTAAGTTCCCTGGGCATCCAGTGGTTTACGCAAATAAATCCAGTCTGAAGCAGGAAAATTAAAATAGGGATCCTGGTAAGCAAAATCGAAAACTCCTACCGTTGCTCCCCCGGAATAGCCCCCGGTTAAGCAGCGCACATCATCAGATGGATCATCGTAAGTAACCCGGCCTACATCCCACCCTTCAAAGGGCACATGAGCGGCTACTTTGTTGCTGTCATCATACCACCAACTGTAAAGGCCTCCTTTCTTTGTAAAACGTATTTCCAGATCATGGCCTTCCGCATTGAAAATATTTTGCAATATTCTATCTATGGCATCCGCCTCACCACCGGCACTAATATAGAAACAATTTACATCGCTGGGGGCGCTCAGACTGAGCCATACATTGTTTCCGTGATATGGCATGCCGCCCGAATCCCATTCATATTCTGGTAAACCATTCGGATATTGGGCATTGGCAACTTCAACAACCGCCTTAAGATATTTTGCAGGCTCGAATACCTTGACCAACAAACCATCTACAATAATCTGATTTTCATCTATTTTATTGGGCGGTTTTGGACCTTGATATTTCTTAATCGGTTGTCGGTTCAGGACATCCACTCCTTTTGTTAAATCTTTTAAATTCCAGAGGAACTCCCCGAAAGTTGTGGAATTTGTGTCCTGATCCAGTGTAAAATAGACCTGATATTGATGACCTGTAACCTTAGACGGATCAATAACTTTAACCAGGCAAGTGACATCACTTTCTTTGTTAGCGACCACTTCGATTTCCTGTTCGGGTTCACTCAGATAACGGTCGCCCGGCTTTTCACCTTGAACCGTTACCTGAACTACTTTGTAATCGGATTCAAGAGAAGGATATTCAGGCAACTCTGGATTATAATTGTAACTGGTCACTGCAAAATAATAGGTTGAACCACGGTAAAATGGTTTTTGATTTATCTGATCTTCTGTCAGCACCATGTAGTGCTTTACACCTGAATCTAAACCGAGTTGTAACATCGATTCATAATATCTGCCATTTTCAGGATGAGGTTTTAAACCGATAATTTGTGTCACACCATTGATCAGATCAAAAGTGGCAATTTTGACTGTTGCCGGATCAGTCAACCTGGCCTTTGGATCAGGTAGCTGATAAACATTGTATCCTTCAAAACGAAATCCATTTTTCTCCTGTTGCTCGATGGCCTTCACACTTTGTTCATCCCAGCCCCAGTTCAGAACCACATATTCATCAAACGGTGAAGCCCTGACCCTGGGCGCATCCGGAATGGGATTTACATTTTTAAATTGATTTTGGTAAATTGTTCTAAGGTATTTACTTATACTTTTTACCTGTTTAACGGAACTCAGCCGATCGTGTTCTACACCTCCGATTATCGCAGAGATAATTTCCTGAGATTCATCCGGTTTTAAGGTAAAAGGGCCCGTATTCAACATAAACCTTCGATCGGTCGGCCCCATATTCCACCCAGCACCATCCACATCTCCTAACAATCCCTCAGGGTCATTAACCGGATCGCCGCCTAAGGGAAATTTTGTTGGTTCTCCTTTCTTTGGTCCACTTCCAATAACATAAGGTGTAGGATTTTTCAGATCATTCGTTGGTATATAGCCATTAAGCATGTTGTACATTTGTAAAACATAATCAATGACACCTAAAGGCGGGTCTACTAAATCCCCTCCCGCAGCCAAATAAACAAAGCTGGTCATCGGTAGATTCATAAATCCGTAATGCAATTTAAAATCTTTAATCCCTACATCATCCGGATTGCCGGTTTCAATCAACGGTCCCTGTAACAAATTATAGCCGACTGCAGGCGGCGGCAAATCTCTGACGATCGCTTCAGCATCAACATCAGAACCATTGTAAGCAAAGGCCAGATTTAAAAGTGTATCACAGCCTATTAAATCATCCGAATAGTCTCCTACATCAGCATCAACGAACTGTCCCACAAACAAGGAATCTATTTGTTGATCAGATTTATTGATAAACACATAACGCTTAAAGATGGTGTGCGCCAGAGGTAAAAAGTCCGTATCATAAGACCACAGTGTAATTTGCACTTCCAGACCAAATGGCTCCGTACCTGACAATTTTTTAACTTTAGCACTATCCAGATCGTTAATAACAAAAAATATTGTTTGCGTTGCTTGCGCCATGCCAGGATAATCACCAGAGTCAGGCAAAGGATAGCCATTCTCATCCAGTACCGGATCATAAAATCCGTTCTGGTTCATATCATTAAAAGGAGCTCCTAACTCTACAGGCCAGTTTTTCCAGTTATCTGCATATTTTTGACGCAATGCCGCGACTTCATTAGAAGTAATTTGTAGTTCGCCCTTATTTAATAATAGCGCTAACTCCCTTCTTAAATCTGCTTCCGCCAATTTTTGCCAGTTTTTGTTTATTTTAAAAATACCTTTTGAAGTCGGATCAATTTGGTATTTATTGTCGATCCTGATGACATGTCCGGCTTGGGTCCCGACCCGGTAATGAATACCACCTACGCGCGGTGTATCTATTTCTGTATTGGTATTATGGTTTCTAACAATTCCTCCCCAAATAATTCCCTCCTGCCAGATCAAAGGTATTCTTTTGGAGGTAAATAAGCCACCCTGTGATTTCTTCATTGAATTATAGCCCACTAAGCCATCAGACCGGGCCCAGAATTCCCAAAAGTTATTTTGCAAAACATTGATTTCAGAATAACCATTGTTAGCAATTACTGGATATACCATTTTTTTTATTTTGGCAAAACCAATAGAGAAAAATAAGAATAATAGTAAAATCGATAGGCAAGCTTTCTTTTCCATTTTGTACCTTCACAAATTTGGATTAAGTGCGATTATTTTTCAGTTAAAGCGAAAATTTTTCATGGTTGAATTTAAATATTTTTAAGCACATGACAGGAAATATAAGCATTTCAGCCTTGTACTACTTTTACATAAGATAAAAATATTGCAAAAAGAAAGCCAAAATTATTCAGTTTTTAAGATATCATTGGTTGGAGTATTGTATAAAGTAAAAGGCCGATGGGCGAACCCATCGGCCTTTTTAACAGAGAACCGCGTGCCTGTTAGAAACCAATATGCAGTGTAAACATCTGGCTTGCGTCAAAGTACTGAACATCGCGGAAAGCGTAATCCAGACCTAATAGCGTATTTCCCACTTTGTACTGTAAACCAGCACCCAGTGAGAAGGTGTAGAGCTGTTCTTCGGACGGTGTATTCATTGTGTAGAGATAACCGCCGCGCAAGGCCAGGAAATTTTTATAATTGTATTCCACTCCGAAACGGAAATCGTCGTTTTGTACATTATTGTTACAGAACGTACCGGAAACAATCAGGAAATTATCCTCCATTACCTTATAGTTGTAGCTCAGACCCATTTCCAGACTGGCTGGCAGCTGATCGCTGGAAGCACCACGTCTGATGAACTCAGTACGTCCGTCCACTTGCTTTTGAGTCATCAACCCGTTACCTCGATACTCCATATTTGAACCAAGATTTTTAGCAACGATACCGAAAGAAACACCTTCGATACCTGCTAAATTTTTGTATTGCAGACCAATATCAAAGGCAACTGCGGTTGCAGAAACACGCGGTGCCGATTCATAAACCAACTTGGTATTAATACCAACATTAATGGTGCTGGTTAATTTTTTGGAGTAGGTTAAGGCAATAGTGCTGAAGGTTGGAGAGAACGTACGACCGGTACTTCCATCCATATCTTCAACCGTCGTTAATGGAATATCGCCAAAGTCAAAAGCTTTGATGCTTAAACCGATATGTCCGAATTTGCCCAATGTGGAACCAACAGCGATATAATTTACGCGAATATCGCCGAAGATGTTAACCGTAGAGAACATACCAGCAGCTTTTTGCTGCATATTGGAAAGCCCAGCAGGATTCCAGTAGATAGCGTCTACCCCCGTGGTAAAGACGATATCGGATCCGGCCATTGCCAGGTCTCTGGCGCCCACTGGAACCAGAAGTTGGGTACCTGCTGCTGTACCAATCCTGTCTGCATCACCAGCGTAAACAGGCAGTGATGCAAGGAAGAGCACCAGCACGATCCAAATAACACCGTTTAACACTTTTATTTTATTCATATTTTAACTCCCTAACTTTTTTCCCTATCACTGCTATTAAATTAACATTAATAGAATTCAACTACCTGTTCACCCTGAATGATCATCAGCTTCAACGTCTTGGTTTTACCAAGTTCTGGCATATCAATGTAGGCAATATACATGCCAGAAGCTACAGGTAAACCGGTTTCGTTTTTCAGATCCCACTGGCAGAACTGGGTGTCGTCATTCTTTTCTATTTTACGAACCTGAATACCACCAAGCGTGAAGATGCGGATGATCGCATGTTTGGGCAAATGGTTAAAGGTCACAAAGCGATTAAAACGATCCGGTTCCAGTGAGTTAGCAGCATAATACGGGTTCGGGAAGACATTGATCTTTTCTACTTCTAGTTTGGCCAGGTCCTGATCTCCAATAATAGCTTCTGGTGCAGTAAACGAAAACACATCATTAACAGTATTAGGTTTATTAGTAACAAAAATAATCCTGTTTCCTAATGGTAAACCGTTACCCAGATAATCTACAATTATCGTTGCCGTGACAATTGGATAATCATAAGGATTGCCATCGTCTCCCCAGCCAGTATTTGAAGGTGGTTGAGTTATATCATTTGTAGCAATATACTGATCTTCGAGAGTCGGATCATATGGGCCAGTAGATGAAACATAACCATAGATTGGTTCATAAGCAGGTTTACCAAACAAGCCGTCAACACCAGTAGTATCCCAGACACCTAAACCAGCTTCAGGAGTGGCATCTCCCCAACCATCATCAAAAATCGCGATGTACATTCTTTCTTTTTCACCTGTTTCAAATACATGGCGATACATGGAGAATGGTACTTTCTCAGTGAGTACTTCATCTGTAAGATATTGCCAGGCGACTGATTCTTCTCCAAAGTTAAATTCGAAATCATCAACACCCCATAATCCAAAACGGTCAAAATCACGTGCAAATGGAGGTTGATTTACAGCACCTGCCCTGTTGCTTACAATAAATCCAGGAGGACCTAAACTCCATTCGAGAATAGAACAACCATTATCAATCACATTTCCATCCTGATCTGCCAGATAAACTTGTTTCAAACCAGGATCAGGTCCAGCAACGATAAGTTGCAAACCATCAACTATGGGTTGTGAATAATCACTGGTGGAAGAGACCTGTTTTTGGTTTTCTAAAAGAGTTTCTCCAGTAGTTTCATCAATTAAATTCCACAGTATTTGCCCGTAAGTAGGAGAAAGTGTATCTTCATCCAATACAAAGGTTACTTTATAATCATGTCCTGTGACCTTTGACGGGTCAACAACTTTTACTTTAACCTGACCATCAGAAGGTCCTTCATGCGTAACCTCTATTTCATCTTCAGGTAAAACTGTATATTTATCTCCAGGTTTAGGATCTTGCACAGTCACAGCATGGATAATGGGTGAAGATTCCAGAGCGCGATCACGAACCAGAGTACCATCATAATTATAGGCTGTTACCGCAAAATAATAGGTCGTTCCACGATACAATGGTTTACCGGTAATATAGTCTTTATCCACGACGAAGAACCGTTTAATACCAGTATCGGAACCAAACTGAATCGGCAGATCCACAACGGTTCCATATTCAGCTGAGAATACAGAAGATTTAATAATACGAACGCCATTAGCTTTATCAAAAGTGGCGATGCGTACTGTTTGAGGATCGTTCAGTTTAGCTGTGGAGCTTGGCAACTGATAAATATTGTAACCTTCAAATTCGTAATTAATAATTTTTCTCTCTTCGGTATCTTTAATACGATCAACATCCCAACCCCAGTTCAGCACCACTTTATCATCCAGAGGGATAGCCTTAACATTTGGCGGCGTAGGCGGTTTTGGAATAATCTGGAATAGCTGATCGTAAACTTGCTGAGCTACATTGTCAGAACTCTTCAAGTCAGCCACGGACTGAATGTTATTACCACCCAGACCACCAATAAGAGCGACAACGACTTCTTGCTCATCACCAGGCTGCATTGTGAATGGACCTGTGGCTGCGAACATACGCCTGTCACCAGGCCCCATATTGCTTCCTTTACCGTCAATATCACTATTGACGCCATTTGGGTCAGTTACAGGATCGCCATACAATGGGAATTTGGAAGGTTGACCGGCAAGTGGGCCGCTACCAATAATATAGGAAGATGGATGCTTTAAATCAGTAGTTGGAATATATCCATTTAACATATTATACCAGCATAAAGTAAAATCGATAACGCCCATATCAGGATCTTCAATATCACCACCGGCGGCAAAGTAACCAAAAGAGGTCATCGGTAAATTCTTATGATCTGGTACATAAGTTAAATTAAACACACCTGTGTCACCAGGAGATTCGACCAACGGTCCCTGGAAGAAGTCATAACCAGCCGCTGCAGGCGGCAGGTTCACTTTATTATAATCAACATCAGTAACGGAGCCATTGTAAGCAAAATGTAAGCTTAAAGTTGTATCACAACCAACCAAATCGTCACTAGCATCCCCGATATCTGGATCAGAGAATTGCGCTACAAACATGGAATCCAGAATCATGCCCGATTTGTTAATAATTTTATAACGTTTAAAAACAATCTGTCCCAGAGTATTATTGGGCTGGTTGTAAGCCCAAAGGGTTATCTGCAATTCCAGCCCAATAGGGATGGAACCGGAATGGGCTTTCACCTTTGCTTCATTCAGATCATTAACCACCAACCATACAACCTGATCAGCCTGAGCGATGCCCGGGTAATCACCCTTGGTTTCATCAGGATAGCCATCTTCATCCAGCACCGGATCGTACTGCCCGTTACCGTTTACATCATAGTAAGGCGCGCCCAAATCGCCCGGCCAGTCTTTCCAGTCTGCTTTGTACTGTTCAATTATGGCCGTAGTCATAGCATCGGTAACACCTGTAATAGGTACATTATTCAATTCGGAAGCATCCTGTAAAACCTGGGAGGGGGTGAGTGTACGCCAGTCGGAACGAATACGGTAAATGCGAACTTTTGGATCCTCCGCAGAAACCGCTTGAGCGTCGGCACCTTCTCCAATGATCCAACCGGGTGCAGTACCGATACGGTATCCGATACCGCCAACACGAGGCGTATCTGCAATTACTTTACCAGTACTAGGATCTTTGAGGTATGCACCCCAGATAATACCATCCATATAAATTGATGTCATCATACCCCGTGGATAAAAACCACCGGAAGAACCTGTAAATGGATCATGACCTGTTTGACCTTCATAGTTTACCCAGAAGCCCCAGTTACCAATATTACACATGGTCTGGGTTACTTTATCTGCGATAACTTTCGATAATCCGACCGTGCTGACTTCGTTGTATTTGGGTCGGGCAAAAGCCTCGTTTTGCACAAGGATTGCCATAAATCCAAATAGCAACACGATCAGAAGTAATCGACTTATTCTTTTGTTCATGTTATCTCCTCACACTGTTTTTGAACTCTGATTAGACTTCTTCGTATCGG
>JAGHBR010000291.1 GCA_021160885.1 Caldisericaceae bacterium | reverse complement strand
GTATTTCGTTGGCTAAAGCTGTTCTTTATGGGAAACATGGCGAAGAAGTAAAATTTTTAACAATATTAAAATAATTAGCAATCTGTGTAAATAAGTGGCTAAATTTTGCTTGCGGGTTTGTTCCCAGAGCAATAAATATTAGATTTTTATTTCATTTTATGTTATTATTAAAAGCTATTTACTTTGTGTGAGGAGTTCCACCATGAAACAAATTACTCTTAAGGGAATCGAAGACTTTAGCCGCGATATTTTACCTGAAGATCATGGCGACCCTTACTACTTTAGAAACCAATTGACCGATCCCCAACGTTTCCGTCCACTCAAAAAAGAAGAAATTGAAATTCTGATCAAAAACAACAATTTCGCCGAAAATTGGGATCAGGTGTTAGTTACCAATCAGTTCGATCCGGATTTGATTAAAAATTGTGAGTTTTGGGGGTTAATACGCATCGGTGATTTAACGCCAGGCTTTCTGGAAGCTGATGATCTACGGCTGCCTGTCGGACTTTACAACAGCGCCATTCTTTCCTGTGATTTTGGGGATCATGTCGCGGTGCGCAATGTTAGCCAAATTTCACACTACGTGGTAGGCGAACGCTGCCTTTTATTCGATATTGATGAGCTGCTGGTAACAGCCAATGCAAAATTTGGCAACGGAGTATTAAAAGAAGGCGAATCCGAAGACGAACGAATTTGGATCGAACTGGCCAATGAAAATGGCAAGCGGGCTATTCTCCCATTTGCAGGCATTCTACCTGCAGATGCCTATTTATGGTCCAGAAACAGGGCTGATAAACTTTTTCAGAAAAAGTTAATTGGCTTAACAGACCAATTAATTGACAAGCGTCCCGGGCATTATGGCAACATCGGCAGTCATTCGGTCATTCGTAACAGCCGTTTGATTCACAATGTCAATTTTGGCTCACATTGCCTGGTTACCGGCGCCAATCGTCTGTATAATCTTACCATTTTATCCAATGAACATGAACCTACCGAAATCAGAGAAGGCGTGGAATTAATCAATGGCATTGTTGGTTATGGCAATCACATTCTTTATGGAGTAAAAGCCATCAATTTTATTACCGGACGCAATGTAAATTTAAAATATGGGGCTCGATTTTTACACACTTTTTTAGGCGATAATTCTACTGTTTCCTGCTGTGAGGTATTGAACAATCTGCTCTACCCCTTTCATGAACAGCACCATAACAATTCCTTTTTAATTGCCACTACGGTTCAGGGACAGGCCAATATTGCTGCCGGCGCAACTATTGGCTCTAATCACAATTCCCGCGCGCCCGATGGCGAAATCTTTGCCGAAAGAGGCTTTTGGCCTGGTCTGTGTAGTAATTTTAAGCACAACAGCTATTTTGGGCCGTTTGCTTTACTGGCTAAAGGCAATTATTACAGCGAGCTGAACGTTAAACTGCCCTTTGCTCTGGTAAGCCCCGGCGACAAAAGCAATGAAATTAATATTTACCCTGGTTACTGGTTCAAACACAATATGTACGCCCTTGCCCGCAACAGCTGGAAATTCAAAAAGCGCGACAAACGAGTGGTCAAAGAACAACCAATAGAAACTGACTATCTCGCTCCGGACACTGTGGAAGCCATGTTCAAAGGCATCGCGCTGTTGAAACAGGCCATTAACCAGGCTGCCGAAAAGGAAATGGAAGTTAGCGAAATTATCAGCCGGCAACGCGAAATCGATTCTGAGCTCAGGGTAACTCTTAACGATTTTGTTTACCACGGCACCGCAAAAGTTATGAAACCAGCGCAGGGATTACATCTTTATTATCAAATGATTGAATATTATGGCGGTTTGGCCATTTACCAGATTCTAACACGGCAGCAAATAACTTCGGTTAAGGCTTTAAAAGACTACCTTAATAATAATCTGGAGCCGTTCTTCAGAGATTGGGAAAACCTTGGCGGGCAACTGGCGCCCAAAGAAGAAATTCAAAAATTGAAAGAGGAGATTAAATCCGATAAAATTGATTCATGGGACAAAGTGCATCAACGTTACCATGAATGGTGGCAGGTTTATCCGGCTTTGAAAGAAAGCCATGCCATCCATAGTTTACTCAATTTGTACAAAATTTCAATCGAAGATTTGACTTTGGAAAAAGTCCGGCAAATTTTACAAACGGTTCAAGAAGTAGCTGAAACGCTAAGCAACAACGCTTTTAAATCCAGAGAAAAGGATTACACCAACCCATTCCGTAAAATGACTTACGAAAATGATCAGGAAATGGAAGCCGTTTTAGGAAAAATTGAAGACAATACTTTTCTTATTGAACAGCGTGAAGAGGTAAATCAGTTAAAGGATCAGATTCAAAATCTTTTGACGCATCTTTCAGATTAATTTAGTTGGATTTGGGGCGATAATAAAAAATAGTTGGGAGGTTTTTCAACCTCCCAATTTTTTCTATTAAGGGGAATTTAGAGGTTTCTGCTCTACTATTTTTAAGGGAAAAAGTAGTAATTTAGTTAATAAGGAGCTGAAGAATGAACAAGAAAAAAAGGTTTCCAGTCAAAGCTTACAAAAACTTAGAATTTTTAAATAGCCCGGAAGCGCGTCCCATTCGTATTTTGGCCGAGTTTACAGAGCCCAGTGTACGTTTCAAAAAATTCGGCATTCACAGCACAGTGGTCTTTTTTGGTTCGGCCCGTGTTCGCCCGCACGACATAGCCAAAAAAGAGTTGAAAGAAATTGCTAAAAAACATGATGAAAATCCTTCTGAGGAGCTGGAAAAAGAACTTTCTGCCGCCCGCTTGCGATTGCGTTTATCCAAATATTACGAGGATGCTACGGAATTAGCCCGTTTGTTAACCGAGTGGGCCATTGAAAAAGGTAATGGTAAACAATCGCTTTACGTGTGTACAGGCGGCGGGCCGGGCATCATGGAAGCGGCCAATAAAGGCGCTTATTTGGCCGGAGGAAAATCTATTGGCCTTAACATCTCTTTACCTCACGAGCAGGAACCCAATCCCTATATTTCGGAAGAGCTGGGATTTGAGTTTCATTACTTTTTTATGCGCAAATACTGGCTGGTTTATTTAGCTAAAGCGCTGGTCATTTTCCCCGGTGGCTTTGGAACACTGGATGAATTGATGGAAGTTCTAACTTTAATTCAAACAAAAAAAATTCATCGTCCTTTACCGATCGTCGTCTTTGGTCAGGATTACTGGCGAGAAGTAATTGATTTTGAAGCCATGGCCCGTTGGGGTACCATCGCTTACCAGGATTTAAATTTATTCACCTTCGTAAATTCATCCACCGAAGCGTTCCACTATTTGAAAGAATATCTGGAACAATGGGCCACGGCTGATCTGGAAAATGAATAGCTAAATGGCGGGTTAGTTGAATTTTGAATTTTGAATTTTAAATGTTGAATTGGCTTAATCGTTAAGCTATGTTTTAGTTTGCGATGAAGGCTGAAGGGCATGATTTTTTAATTAACAGGATATTTAAATTAATAAAAATCAGTGAAAATCTGTGGCCTTAAAAATATCCGTAATTTCATTCCGATTTGTTTTCGCCGTTTTGGTAAGACCAGCGCTTTTTGTTCCTGAAATCTTCGCCCCAATGTAATTTGTTACGCAAGGTTTCATAAAAGCTTTTTTCCTTCATTTTAATTAAATTTACATTGAAGGGGGCACGGGTCAATTTGAATTTTGTGCCGCTGGTAAATCCTTTAATCAACTGCCCATCCCGGAAAAGTTTGATCTCCTTGAACTCCGTAAACACTTCCAGCGAAATCGTACTATTGTCCGGTACTACCACCGGACGATTAGTCAGCGAATGGGGGCAGATAGGATTAATGATAAACACATTGGTCTCAGGGATCACAATCGGCCCGCCGGCAGAAAGGGAATATGCGGTTGAACCGGTTGGCGTAGAAATAATCAAAGCATCCGCAATGTAAGAGTTCAGCAACTTTCCATCCACATGGGTGACAATCTCAATCACACGCGAAAAGCCCGCCTTGTCAACAACAAAATCATTAAAGGCAAAGTATTTTTCACGGGATACTAACTCTTCGCATTGCAGTAAGCTGCGTTTTTCTACAAAATATTTTTTCTGCAAAAAGTTTTCCAGATGAGCGGTTAAGGCCTCAGGAGAGGTTTCGGCTAAAAAGCCCAGGCCACCTAAATTTACGCCCATAATGGGAATTTGTTGTTCGCCAATTAGCTGTACCGAGCGTAAAATAGTACCATCTCCGCCTAAAGCCAAAATCAAATCCGCTTCATTTAAAATGGTTTCCAAATCGGTAATCTTTAAAAAATCAAATTGATCTTTCACATAGTCGGAATCAAACGTGCACAATAAAAATTCAACATTGAACGTCTGATTATTCTTTTGCCAGTCATTTAAAATTTTTAAAGGAATGAGTATTTGTTCTTTACGGGGATTGACAAGAATGCCAATGGTAATTGAATTTTTCATTACAAATCGCTCAGGTTAAAATTTCCTTCGCTGTCCTGGGTCAATTTTTTCACCTTGGTTTCAGCCTCGTTTAATTTTTCCAGGCAAAATTTAACTAATTTTTGACCCTCTTCAAAGGCAGCAATACTCTTATCCAAGGTAATTTCACCGCTTTCCAACTGATTCACTATTTCTTCCAAACGACTTAAGGCTTCTTCAAAGGTCATTTTTTTAGTGGCCATCGTTCCCCTTTTCTACTTTAGTCACTTTACCGAACAATTCTCCTTTGAATAGTTCGGTTCTCATTTCATCCCCTATCTGAGCCCGGGCAGCATCTTTTAACACCCTGCCTTTAATATAGGTAATACTGTAACCTCTTTCCAGCACTTTTTTAGGGTTTAGATTCAATAAACGTAAATTTAACTGCTCTACATGTTTTTGAAATTTATTCACATGCTCTGCAAAGTTTCTGATCATTTGCGAAGTCAATTCATCCACGCGTAAGGCATTTTGGTGTAAAATATCTTCTAGGCGGCGCAGACCGTAACTTCTTTGAATGCTAATAATCTGCTGACGATAATTTAAAATTTTTTGCAACACCGCCCGGCGCAAACGTTGAGCTAAAAGCAAAATACTTTGTTTGACTTCATTAAAATCTGGCACAGCTAATTCCGCTGCCGCCGAAGGGGTTGGTGCGCGCAAATCAGCTACAAAATCGGCAATGGTAAAGTCGATTTCATGTCCAACCGCTGAAATGATTGGAATATCAGACTTAAAGATGGCCCGAGCTACCACTTCCTCGTTAAAAGCCCACAGATCTTCCAGAGAACCGCCGCCTCTACCAACAATCAGCAGATCAACCTGTCCATAGGCGTTAAATTCGCGGATGGCTTTGGCAATATCTTTTGCCGCGCCTTCACCTTGCACTTGCACCGGGCGCAAAATGATTTGCACGTGCGGCGCACGGCGTCTTAATACGTTGATAATGTCGCGAATAGCCGCTCCCGTATCGGAAGTTACCACACCAATTCGTCTGGGAAATTTAGGCAAAGGTTTTTTAAACTTTGCATCAAATAAGCCATCAGCCGCCAGCTTTTTTTTCAGCCGTTCAAATTCCATTTGCAGACGGCCCACACCGGCTGGTTGGATATGAATGATATCAAAATTGTAGCGTCCGCTGCGCTCAAAAACCCGAACGTTGCCCAAAGCCTGAACTCTGATTCCGTCTTCGATTTTAAAATCAATATTCATGACACGGGATCGCCAGATTACAGCGGAGATTTGAGCCTGTTCGTCTTTGATGGTAAAATAATAATGGCCCGAAGAATGGGCTTTAAAATTAGATACTTCTCCTTCGAGCCAGATAGTGGGAATATTTTCTTCTAAAAGCTGTTTGATCGTATACGTTAATTCACTTACTGTGAATATGTGCCTGTCTTCTGTCCACATTTATCAACCTGGAAAAAATAAATTAAAAGGTTCATTAAAAAATGAACCCTTTAACGGATTTTCTTTTTATGACGATTTTTTCTTAAACGTTTTTTTCTTTTATGAGTCGCCATCTTTGCGCGTTTTCTTTTGCGTCCACAAGGCATGTTTGGTCATCTCCTTTCGCTTGTTTACTTATTTAACATCTTCTTTGCTTCTAAAATAAATTGTTTGGCTGTGATAGCCTCCTGAGATTCTGGATGCACCTTGATTAATTTATCCCACGTGGCAATAGCCTCATCAAATTGGCGCATGTTATATTGAATAACACCTTTATTGAATAAACCCAACTGATGGTTCGGGGCAAATTTCAAGGCTTTATTAACATAAATTAAGGCCGAATCCAATTTACTTAAATTGAAATAAGATACGCCTAAATCAATAAAAACTTCAGGCTGATTCAGATTATGATCAATGGCTTTTTTGTAATACACCGCTGCCAGATCAAACCGACCAATGTCAAAATAATTATTAGCCAGATGTACCATTAAATCAATATTCCCTGGATCCGCTGTTAACTGATCCTTAATTTCCTGAATGTGGCGCATCTTTTCCATGTCCGGATGATTGGCCAGCATTTCAGACTGACTTTGAGTTTGCTTTTGAGAGCTTAAAAAGATTTTGGTCTTTAAATTTTTTCTATTCGAACTCAGAATTAACAAAATGACGATGATGGAAAAGACAAACGTTGCCCCTATTGCGGTAATCGCCGGACGACTCAATCCAGATGTTTCGGCCTTAGTTTGCTTTTTTTCTCCTTTTAATTTAGCCCCGCAATTAGGGCAAAAGTTCACCTGGCCTGAAATTTCTGCATCACATTTCGGGCATTTATTACTTTTCGCTATTTTAAGCTCCCTTCAAAATTAAAATTAGCCAACAATTTTAATATTTTTAACCATGAATGTCAATTTTAATTTTGTTTTCTGACTCTCTAACGTGCAGGCTTCAGGCTTACGCCCGCAAGCTACAGTTTACACCTACCGCCCGTTCATTGGCAATATTTCATTTAAGAGAAAAAGCGGACACTATTGCCGGTATGGTTAAAATAGCCATAATATTAAAATTCACAGCCAGGTATTCCTAATTCTGCGAAACTTTTATTTTGTCGCCAGGCCGGATTCGAACAGACCTCATGTTATTAAGTCTTTTCAGTTCCTCAATAGAAACGCCATACTTGCGGGAAATATCCCATAAAGTATCGCCGGTTTTGACTGTGTAATAAGTGGCATTGTCATCAATTTTGTGAGTATCAGAATCTTTCACTTTTTGGGTCAGACTCTTGGCTACCCAAATAGTTAATTTTTGTTTGGGATAAATGTACTCACCATAGCGCAGGCCATTCCAGCGGCGTATGTAACTGGCACGCGTATTAAATTTTTCGGCAATGTCTCCTAAAGTATCGCCTGGTTTCACCTCGTAAATCACTTTTTTAGCGCCGGGTAATTTAGGAATTACTTTGGAATGGCTTATAGTCCTTTTCCTTTTTGTTGAACGACTTCTGCTTTTATTAAGCGAAGCGTAGTAATGGGCTTTATTCTGCGGCACAGGAATCAACAGATACTGGCCTGCCCGGATTAAATTACTTCTTAACTTATTGATTGATTTAATCACCGAAACAGAAGTGTGGTATTTTCGCGCAATTAGCGACAGCGCTTCGCCTGACCTGACGCGATGCCGGACCCACGATCTTTTTTGACTATCAGGAATCTTTTTGTACTCTTCTTTGAATTTTTCCTTTGTTCCTTTTGGTAAATAAAGCGTGAAATTTTTAACGCCCGGCGGTGTTACCCAGCGGAGTATAGCCGGATTAATTTCACGAATATAAGCGTATGTTGTGTCCACTATTCTGGCAATTACATTTAAATCAACTGACTCACTGATTAGCACAGTATCTACTTCTAAAGACGGATCTTTTTTTATGTAAAAGCCAAATTTTTCCGGATTACGGGCAATAATGGTGGCAGCTAAAAATGTGGGAATGTAGTTTTTCGTTTGTCTGGGCAACCGACGCAATTTCCAGAAATCATTGGTGCGGTAACGCCGCATATTGTATTTCACCTTTTTAGGATTACAGTTGTAACCGGCCATAGCCAAATACCAATCTCCGAACTCCTGGTACAAGTGCTTTAAATGTTTGGCAGCAGCCCGCGTTGCTTTAAAAACATCGCGCCGTTCGTCAAACCACCAGTTATGTCGTAAACCATAATAGCGCCCTGTTGATGAAATAAATTGCCAGATGCCCACTGCCCGTGCATAAGATCTGGCCCGCGGTTGGAAGCCGCTCTCTATCATTGCCAGATAAAAAATATCTTCCGGTACACCTTCTTCACTCAAAATTTGTTTAATGATTTTTTCATAACGACCGCTGCGTTGCAACCAGCGGCTAAAGACTTTCCGGCCTTTGGTTTGAAAATATTTGATGGCTAAGCGAACCTTTGAATTCAAAGTGATGGGAATAGGGCCAGAACTATCAACCACCGTGCCTTCCCCAAACAAAACCGAATCCGGAAAATTCAATTCTTCCAGTTGAGTGATATCTTCTCTAACTTCTTCAGCCTCTAATTCCTGCTCTCCCCCCACTCCCAAATAAACTCGCTGGTAAGTGCTGTCTAGCTGTTGAAGCATGGAATCTAATTCTGTCCAATAAGAAAGCGTGTTTCGATCTTCATCCGATAATTCGGCCAATTGGTTAAAGGCCTGCTCAAAATAGATTTGAGCCCCAATGGTGTCTCCTTCGGCCAGTTTTCTTAGAGCATCATGGTAATAACTCTTCAGATTCTCCATTCGCTCAACCAGATTTTGTGAGATCCATAAACTATCGGGTAATGAATGGGGCCAGTTTTTTGAAATAAGATCATTTTTCTGGACAACTGGTTTGGGCTGACAGGCCTGTAAAATCAGCAGAAATCCAACAAATATCGATATTTTTCTAAAATGCATTAACATTCCCTGTTTATTTTTGGTTTTTAATTTTCTTAACCAGATTTGTGGTTGATCGTCCGTCAATCAACGGCACGGTTAGCACTTTTCCGCCATTTTGTTCAACTACCTCGCGGCCAACAATTTCAGTCAGCTGATAATCTCCGCCTTTAATCAAAAAGTCCGGCTTTACTTTTTTAATCAGCTCCAGAGGTGTATCCTGTTCAAAAATGCACACCACATCCACCGCTTCCAGTCGGGATAAAATGAAAGCCCGATCGTCTTGATTAATAAAAGGCCGTTCGTCGCCTTTTAATCTTCGAACAGAATCATCCGAATTTAAGCCAAGTACAAGAAAATCAGCCATTTTTTTAGCCGATTCCAGATATGCGACATGTCCCCGATGGATTAAATCGAAGCAGCCATTGGTAAAGGCAATTTTACTTCCGGGGTATTTTTTGCGCAAACGATTTATAAATTTTTCTATGTTTTGAAAATCAACTATTTCATGCATGCTGTAATTGTTCTTGCTTTAAAATATTAAACAACGATTCCTTTTGAACCGGTACAATCCCAACTTCTTCGCAGACCAAACCTGCCGCGTAGTTGGCCATGGTCGCTGCTTCACGAAAGGTTGCGCCTCCTACCAGGGCGGCCGCCATTGTGCTAATAACTGTATCGCCAGCGCCTGAAACATCGGCTACTTTACGTGTCCGCGTGGGGATGTGGTTAGCCTGCTTTCCTTTTTCAATCAACGACATGCCTTTTCCGCCACGAGTAATCAGTACACATTCAGCCTGCAACACATTTAATAATTCCTGCCCGGCCTGCTCTACTTCCTGGTCGCTGCTAACCATACGTCCCAATGCATGAACCGTTTCTTTGACGTTTGGTTTAAAAAGTGTTACACCACGATATTCCAGAAAATTAATGAATTTAGGATCCACCAGAAGCGGTTTATTGTGCTGTCTGGCACGTTTTACAATGTACTGAATCAATTCCTTGCTCAAAATCCCTTTATTGTAATCTTCTAAAATAATGGCTTCGCATTGCTCGAATAAATCTTCAAAACGTTGAATCACCTTCTTCAACAGTGAGTTATTAATGTATTCTATTTTTTCCCTGTCCACGCGAGCAATGTGTTGATTATCGCCAATGATTCTGGTTTTTAGTGTTGTTGGCCGATCGTCGCATTTTACGATGCCTTCGGCACTCATACCCGCTTCTTTCAACAAGTCAATTAAAATATCTCCCGCCCGATCATTGCCAACCAAACCAAGGGTAATCGGCTGACAACCCAAAGATTTTAAATTAATGGAAACATTTGCCGCGCCGCCTAAGTGGTACGATTCATGATCAATTTCGACCACCGGCACAGGCGCTTCGGGGGAGAGCCGATTGACGTTACCGCGAAGATATTCATCTACCATTAAATCGCCAACAACCATTATAGAACGATGTTTAAATTGTTGGAAAATCGTTGCTAATCGTTCAGCGCTAAAAGTAACCAAAGCAAAACTCCGCGTTCTTAATTGCTTCCATCAACGAAAGAGTCTGTCTTTCCGTTCCAAATATTTATTTTATTTACTATTTGTCAGTGTTCAAATTTAAGCAAAATATCGATTTAATCAAAATGAATCCTGCAAGCAATAGGTTTGTGTATTTTTTATTGAAAAAACACATCCTGGGAAGCCCTGAAATAAAAACAACAGGTTAACAACTGCACCACCAGCCATTAAAAATTTTGTAGAAGGATTCTGAACTTAATACTTGAAATTTTTGAAAAGATCGGGGATTCCCGCCTTCGCAGAAATGACATGCCTGCGCGGGAATGACATTCTTAATGTTTTTTAAAGGTTTTTACTTGTAAGGCAATAAAATAGTGAATATAGTCCCCTGGCCTTCTTTCGAATCTACCATGATTTCAGCATTGTATTCAGCCAGCATGGTTTTGACCATACTCAATCCCAGTCCGGAACCGCTTGGTATGCCTGCAGCTTGCTCTGCTCCTGGATTGGCTTTTGTTGTAAAAAAAGGTTCAAAAATGTGTTCTTTGGTTTTGGGATCCATTCCACAACCGGTATCTGATATCTGTAAATTGATCACATTATCATCATAATCGGTTTTAATTGTTAATACTTTTTGCTTTGAATTTAGCATGGCGTCAATGGCATTATCAATTAAATTGTTGAATATCTGAGAAAAATCACTATAACGGCCTTTAAACGTCGGCAGATCAGATTTGAGTTCTAACTTTTTTTGGATTTTATGTTTGAAAAACAGGTTAGCATTAAAAAACTCTAATTCTTGCCGGATTAAATTATTAAGGTCAATATCTTCCCGGGCCGTACTCTGTTCTCTTTTGCCCTTCATGACAATGGTTTGCACCAGATCGGTCATGCGCGTTGTTTGTTCAAGAATTTTATCTATTTCCGGAATATCTTGGTATTTTAACTTCAGCAACTCAGCATTGGCCTGAATAATGGCTATGGGATTATTCAAATTATGTGTAATGCCGGCCACTAAACTGCCAATAGCTGCCATTTTATGAGCATTCATCAACTGCAGCTCCAATAGCTGTTCACGTTTTTGTGCCTTAACCTGATCGGAAATATCAATAACAATGCCCTCAATGGCTGGCTTTTTCTGGAATTGGATGGGCACTACCCACAGCCGCAGCATTCGGCTGGAACCATCCGGCATTTGAGCCGGCAACACTAATTGTCCATGCGGTACTTTCCCTGCCAGACAATCCTTTAATTTGCCTTCTAATTTAAGTCGATTTTCTCCATCAAAAAAATCAGTCAAACTTTTAGAGTACAGGTACTCAACCGACTGCCCACCAAATACTTCAACAGCCTTGCGGTTTAAATATTTAAACTTATTGTCTTGCAGAACAAAAACACCCACCAGGGATTGTTCGACCAGGTTTTTGTATTTTATTTCTGATTCTTTTAATTCTTCAACCTTCTGGGCTACCAGTTCCTCGAGATGTTTTTGATAAAGTTGTTTTTGTTTTTCTAAATTTTTACGCTCTTGCTGCAAAAAATAGTGCATTACCGCATTGGAAATGACCTGAAGTAACTGGCGGTTTTTAATTGGTTTTACCAGAAAATCAAAAACACCAATGCGAATGGCTTTTTGGGCTTTCTCGATGTCCGAGCTGCCCGTAATCACCACTGCCGGTGTGTCAAAGTCTTCACTTTGTAAACTTCGAATAAATTCCAAACCATCTGCATCAGGAAGATAGATATCAATCAGTAGTGCGGCAAACTGATGCTGTTGCATTAAAATACGGGCTTCCTGCCTGCTGGAACAGGCAAACACTTCGTAATTTTCATTCTTCAACAAAGCGATAATGGTATCCTGCAGATCAACATCGTCGTCAACTATTAGTATTTTAGGCTTTAGCTCGACCATCTATCAGCCTGTTTATTAATTTTTTAATTTCGATGGCAAAAAATTCAATCACTAAAAACAAAAGCAAACAACTAATCCCGGTTAAATAAAAAATACGGGTTACATTATCTAGGAAAGGTGAATTGAATTCAGGAAGCAAAATAACCATAACAAAGGCAATTCCTACCGTCCAGCTTAAACTTTTCAAAATATATTTGTAAAGTTTCTCTACTTTTTCCGGAAACTGAGCTTCTGCTATTTCTTCCTTTTTGGCCTTTTTTTTCGTTTTATTTTTTTGCGCCATCTTAACCTCCTTAATAACCTATTGCAAACCCCGCACCGCGAGGATCGCTCCATCCCCAAAGTGTGTTTTTTTCTACGACAATTCCCTGAACCAATCCCAGGCCGTTCACAAATGAAGTTCGGTAACCATCAGCCTGCAAGTTGTGGATTGTATCACTATTAAAGCCATAATTTTCCAAGAAAATCAAATCAGGCAACCATTGAAAATGAAAACGCGGCGCTTCAACCGCGCGCCGAATATTTAATTTAAAATCTATTACATTAATTAAGACTTGTGCAACAGAAGTAATCATTTTTGACCCTCCGGGAGAGCCAACAACCATAAACAAGCTATCATTTTTTGAAACGATGGTCGGGGTCATCGAACTAAGCATGCGTTTGCCCGGCGC
>JAGHBR010000131.1 GCA_021160885.1 Caldisericaceae bacterium | reverse complement strand
TTACTAATAAAAATTTTTATTTGACAAAAATAATATCAATAAATAATTTACAAAGTAAAAAATTGCTGGAGGTAAATATTGAGCAAAGCTTCAGAATTTAGTGATATTGCCAAACTAATATTTACTTTAAGGCAGAAATGTGCCTTAAAAGATTTGTATTTTGTTAAAAAAATGGGTGTTTCTCAGGCCGAATTTAATTGCCTGGTCCAATTTTGTGAAAATGATGTGCTGAGCGTAAAAGAACTCAATGAAAAACTGGACTTAACACCGGGCGGGGTCACACGTGTTCTTACCCTTCTGGAAAAAAAGGGCTTTATTAAGAGACGTATTTCACTTGAAGACCGCCGCAGTATTGATGTAATCTTAACTAAAAAAGGCAAAGAGATGGTGCAAAGGTTGCAAAAAGAAGCCAGTAAATTACATGAAGAAATTTTTACTCAACTGGACGAACCTTCTCGTGAAGAGCTGGTAATATCAATTGAAAAATTAATACAGATCATTGATAATTGGTTGAAGCAAAACGAACAAGTTGAAAAATAATTTTTTGCCATATTTGGTGAAAATCAGAACAAAATAGCAGGTAAATATATATGAATCATGCAAAAACAAATCCTCTTGTCAAAGTAGCCTCTGCCTTGTTGTTGGCCCTGGTATTGTTGGTTTTTTACATTTTATGGACACATTCTAAAAATTATTCCGATTGGTTGATTATTTATGTATTTGCTTTTTTAGTGTCGCTATTTTTTACCAATCCGTAAAAATTTCCGGCAGTTACGTCCAAAAAAGTGATTTACTCTGTCTTTTACATTTTTTACCTTTTTATTTCCATTGTTAAATCAAATTTTGATGTGGCGCGTCGTGTCATTCAACCCTAAATTCCTATCAATCCAGGCAGTGTCCGTGTTAAAACCAAACTTAAATCGCCTGTTGGACGAATGATTCTGGCCAATTCAATTACACTGACTCCGGGTACGTTATCAGTGGACGTGAAAGATGATTACTATTACATCCACTGGATTGATGTGACAGACATTGACGAACAGAAAGCTACGCAAAAAATTGTTTCTGGATTCGAAAAATATCTGGAGGTGATCTTTGGCTGAAAGTTTAATGCACATAGCAATGATCATTGCCATGCTGGCGGTTTTGGTTGCCGGTATCCGATTTGTTTTAGGCCCCTCTGCTGCGGATCGCACGGTGGCCCTGGATGCCTTAACCATAATTTCAACTTTGCTGATTGTTTTTATTGCCCTGTACAGCGGACGTTCCGTTTACTTTGATGTAGCCATGGTTTACGCCATCTTGAGTTTTATTGGCGTTATTGCTGTGGCCCGCTATCTGGAAGGGGGGCTGTAATGGAAATTATTAAATTAGCCGGTGCAATTGTTTCCTTAATTGGATCTATTTTTCTGTTTTTAGGTGCTTTGGGCATTTTAAGAATGCCCGACCTTTACAATCGAATGCAGGCTGGCACCAAGGCGACCACTCTGGGCAGCATTTTAACCATGCTGGGCATCGGTATCTTTCACTTACCCTGGTTCTGGCAAACGTTTATTTTGGTCGTTTTTATAGTAACAACTAATCCGCTTTCCTCACATGCTCTGGCCCGGGCTGCACATTTCAGAGGCATCCCTTTAACTAAAAAGACGATTGAGGACAAGCTGTCTGATGATCAGATTAAAAAAGAAGAATCAATGCCGGAGGCCGAAATATTATGACAGCGCTGGTAATTTTGCTTGGTAGTGGAATGATTGTAGCTGCATTTGCGGCTATCTATTTAAAAAACCTTATTGCTGCCGTGGTGGCTGCCGGCATAGTCAGTCTATTTGCCAGTGTGGTTTATTTGATTCTGGCTGCCCCGGATGTGGCCATGACTGAAGCGGCTATTGGTGCAGGTTTATCTACGGCTATTTTTATTTATGCGATTAAACACACGCGGGAAGAGGAGGTAGAAAATGATTAAACGCTCCATTTCCTTGCTGGTTGTGTTAGGATTTGTTTTGATTTTCTGGAAAATGCTGACTAACTGGCTGCCAATGACTGATTTACATGGCGTGGCAAAAGAATATGTTAGTCGTGAGCCCGATGAGTTAGGCGCTGTAAATGTGGTAACAGCTATTGTAGTTACCTATCGTGGCCTAGATACGCTCGGCGAAGTGAGCGTTTTATTTTTGGCAGCAACGGGTGTTGCGCTTTTGCTGCGTCGTCGGGGGAAAAAAATCGGGGCAGGTAAAAGAAAACGACCATCCAGTGAATTTTTACAAACCGGTACCGCTCTTTTAACGCCTTTTATTATCATGTTTGGTGTTTACATTTTTATTAATGGGCACCTTTCGGCTGGCGGCGGTTTCCAGGGCGGAGCGGTGGTTGCTTCGGCAATGCTCTTCCTACTCTTAACTTTTCCAGGTTACAAATTCAAACATACCGTGCTCAATTGGATTGAGTCAATTTCCGGCGCAAGTTACGTTATTGTCGGTATTCTGGGAATTCTACTGGCCGGGGGCTTCTTAGACAACCGAATTTTACCATTAGGAGAGTATGGGAAAATATTAAGTGCCGGCGCCATACCGGTCATTTACATTTTTATTGGTTTAAAAGTAGGCACAGAGCTGGCTGGTATTCTTGAAAATCTTAAACATGAACATTAAAGGCTGGGTAAAAGCATGACAATCGTATTAGGAATTGGCTTTATTTTAATGCTTATTGGGTTTTGGGGATTGTTGACGCGCCGCAACATGATTAAGATGGTTTTGAGCATCGCCATTGCTGAAACCGGTTTACAGCTAATTATAATTGCGATTGGTTTCATTAAAGGGCGCACAGCACCTATTTTAAATTCTGATGTGTTAAAGCTCGAGGGGGTCTTAAAGGTAGTTGACCCGGTACCACAGGCATTGGTGCTAACGGCCATCGTCATTGGCGTGGCTGTTAATGCTTTAATGCTTACTTTTATAATCAGGCTTTATCAACAAAAAAAATCGTTGGACATTAGCGACTACAGGGCCATGAAATGGTAGCACCAATCTACATTATTGCAATTGCGTTAGGCGTAGCTTTTTTACTTCCTGTTCTGGAAAAATTAGGCAAACAATTTGTAAATCTGATCTTTTTATTAGCCCTGCTCAGTTTTGCTTTTATTTCCATGCAGTGGTTATGGGGGCTTTTCTTTAAAGGACTACAACCTGTACAGATTTTTACCGCCGGACAAAAGCCACCGCTTTCTATTAATCTGCAAATGGGCTTAAAAGAAGCGCTTTTTTTAAGCGGAATTAACTTGTTGGCATTGATTGCGGCCGTTTACCTTTTACGATATTTTGATTCAATTGGTGTACGGGCCAAAGTCCTGTTTCTGCTGGTTACTCTGGGCATGAACGGCCTGGTCATGACGCGCGATATCTTCAACCTGTTCGTCTTTATTGAAATCACCTCTATTGCCAGTTACGCTTTAATTGGCATGGATTTAAACGTAAAAGCGCTGGTTGCCGGTTTTAAATACATGATTGCAGGCAGCATTGCCTCTATTTTTTTACTGTTGGGTATTATTTTGCTTTACCGCTTTAGTGGCACCTTAAATATTGATGATTTATTGAAAATGTCACTGGCTGGCTCGTCCACCTATTTGATTTTAGCCGGGATTTTTATTTTACTGCTTTCATTTGTAATTGAAATGAAGCAGTTCCCGGCCAACGGTTGGGCGCTTGATGTTTATCAGGGAGCGCATCCCGG
>JAGHBR010000306.1 GCA_021160885.1 Caldisericaceae bacterium | reverse complement strand
CTTTTTCAAAACAATTTTCTTTAATAGTATCATTAAATCTAAAACTTCCGTTATCCAGTAAACTTTCAACAAATGGAGAATTAAATTCAGAATCCGTTTCAGTACTTTCATCCGTGATCGGATACATACTATTGACAAAATCAAAAGGATTATTTGTATTGAGTCTCAAAACCCGTTTACTTGGAGTGTTGCCATTTTCTGCCAGACTTTCGGCTCTCCAAAATCCCTGTAACTTCTTATCATTATCTGTTGATGATGCTGATGCAATAAGTTCCCAATTTGCATTTACAGAAAACTTATCTTTATCAATCTTATATAATTTCACTTCATTTACAGTAGGGGTTAGTTTTACCAAACCCTCAGGGAAACTATCAGTAACACCAAGTTTAAAACTATTTTTCTCATCTGATATATAGCCGGCAAATCCGGTGATTGATCCATTTTGATTCATATCCTGATCAAACACTATGGTTGGTTTTGAGTCGAGTGCAACAGTTGGTGAATTGTGAACCTCGTTTTTTAGTGCATCGCCATTTAATTCGGCAAAATGTAGTTTAAGTTCATCACTCTGTAACGAAAAATAATTTTCAACAGCAATAGCTTTTACCAGATCAGGGATTTCTGGTAATCCATTATACTCCCAGTGCAAAGGTACTTCCAGGTCAAGATAGTTTGGAATTTCGGGTAGCTCTGTCACTTCTTCCTCAAACCAAGAAACTATATCACCAACAATAGGCACATCGTCCAAATCAGGAACAGGGAGATCAACGTGCACTTTCACATTGGCATCTACTATCAATGGTATCGCACCTACAACATTAACATTAGCTGAAGCTTCTGCTCCTATAGCGTTAAACCCAAAAGCTTTAATATCAAGATTTGCTTCTAATCCAATATCACCAGCAAATTCAAATGGATTAACCGTTAGCAAGCCTGTGCCGTCTAGTATTGCCTTAAACTTCAGACTTGCAACACTTAAATTGTAATTTAATTTTGGAAGCGCAATATAAACACCTGTTCGTATTCTGAAAGTGTCTTCATCTTCCATATCGAACATTAGGTAGAATTGTCCCTGGAACAACCATCCCGTAAAAGGATTCTTTAAAATATTTGCATGAACTCTTCTGTCTATTACCGGTGCTGAATCTTTATCGTAATTGCCCAAGAACAAGTGCCACTTACTAGGATTGTTAAAATCGAAAAATGCTTCAATATTGGCGTTAACATCTACCATTCCTTCCATTAATTCCATGGAAGCTTCAATATTTACCTGTATCGTTTTATTGTTGCCATCTATATAAGCTAAACCTTTCAGGGGTCCATCGCCTGGGAAAATACCTGAGAATACTAATGCTTTACCTTCTATCATAATTACTGGACCCGGAACTACAAGCACCAATAATCCCTTTAATCCCATCAATACACCATCTGCTGTTGTGATAGTAATACCGGCACCAAAAGCAAAAGAATTTCTTTGGTCTGTCCATTTTGTAGCTTTGTGAGCACCTTCGGGTACTTTCTTATACCAGTCATAGTAAGGATTGGCTCCGGCAGGAATATCAGGTTTGACATTGAAGCCCAATAGCCCCTGTGCTCCCTTGAGGGCAAGTCCAGATTGTGCCAGAGGAATTCCGGCAGGCAAAACGATGCCAAATGACAAGAACAAGAATGGATAAGCAGGCTCTTCGAAATTCATACCAACTAAAATACCTGCTTCAAGCATCAGTCCGGTAGATGGAACTCGCAGTTCGGCATCGCCGGCAAAGCCAACTTTTTGCGCCTCTTTTATAAATTTAATAACACCTTCAAATTCTACTGTTTCAGGTATACCGAATTGTAGATGAACACCATCAAATTTAACCTCTATCTTGCTGGCAATGGCTAATACATCTTCTGCCTCAAGCGGATGAGAGGTTATTTGCAGATCTTCATAAACTCTTCGAGGCCAGGTTATCCTGAATCCCTCAACACCTACACCAACAGGTATGGCATCAATTAGTTTCAAATTACCAGTAAGGTCTATCCATAGTTTATCTGTATCTTCCACATAGCCCAAGCCTATTTTGTTCAGTTCAAAATGAAAACCAAAAAGATCAAGAGTAGCTATCTCTTTGAGATCCACCCATGCTTCTTCAAACTTAATTTTTGGAGGTTCTTCTAAGTCAGTGATGCTTTTTTCAATACTGAATCCCTTTACATCAAAACGGGGCCAATCAAGTGACCAAAGCAATGGCTCAAATCCACCATCTAGTTTAAAGGATACATCATCATCTTTCCTACCTACAGAAAGAGTCTTGATATAGAAGGAGATAAGTTCTTCTTTGGTAAGTTCTATTTCTTTTGAACCAATACTTGTTAATGTAACAGTAAAGTCACCATCATTTTTTAGATTAAAATCAACTTCAACCGGTTCATCAAAATAGGGGATGAGTAATTGACCTTTAAATAATGACTCTATCAGATTATTTTCTTTAATATCAATAGTAATTAAATCTACACCACCACTTATTCCTAAGATGGAAGCATCTGAGGTTTGGGT
>JAGHBR010000097.1 GCA_021160885.1 Caldisericaceae bacterium | reverse complement strand
GAAAGCTTTGAAATAATAATTTTTATTAAAAAACTCACCCCCTGTTTCCCCCTCTCTTTATTAAAGAGAGGGGGACTTAATGAGTTGAAAATACGTAAGATAGCCTTGGTGAGGGGGTGAGTTAAAAACTATACCAAAGTGCAAAAAATATTCAAAATTATTCGTTTTTTATGATTTTTTCAAAGCTTTCAATCTTAACTTTAAAACTAACCGCCAGAGGGAATAGTTTACTTTTCATTCTCGTTAAAAAGAGTATTATTAACCAATTAAGGAGGAGCACAGATTGGCATACGTAAAACCCAATCCGGAAACCGATTACGCATTTATTTTAGGCGCTTCCAGCGGTTTTGGAGAAGCAACCGCATTGGAATTGGCCAGAGAAGGTTTTAATATTATTGGCGTTCACATGGATCGCGGGGAAGCGCTAAACCATGTGGAAGAAATTAAAAGACAGATTATAGAAAATGGCGTTGAGGCGATTTTTTTTAATAAAAACGCTGCTTCCGAAAAGAATCGGACCCAGGTAGTTGAAGAAATTAAAGCACACTTTGCCAAAAGCGAGCAAAAAAAAACAGATTAAGGTCATGTTACACTCGCTGGCCTTTGGTTCTCTGGCCCCATACATTCATCATGATTTAAAAGAACGGCTGACACAAAAGCAAATGGACATGACCATCAATGTGATGGCTAACAGTCTGGTTTACTGTGTGCAGGATCTGGTTGAAGAGCATCTTTTGGTTCAGGGCTGTAAAATTTTTGCCATGACCAGTTCCGGTTCTTTGCGCGTAATCCCCTATTACGGAGCGGTAAGTCCGGCTAAATCGGCGCTGGAATCTCATGTACGGCAGTTGGCTCTTGAACTGGCGCCATACAAAATAACGGTTAACGCCATTCGCGCCGGGGTCACCTTTACACCGGCTCTGCGCAAAATTCCCGGCCACGAAACCATGATTGATCTGGCCTTAAGTCAAATTCCTTTTAAACGGTTGACTCAACCCTCAGACATTGCCAAATTTATTCTGGCCCTGGCCACTTCGGATGAATTGTGGGCTACCGGAAATGTCTTTAATGTTGATGGTGGCGAGGTAATCACCGCTTACCATTCGCCGTTTCATAATAAACGCTAAACATTTTACTGGCGGCTTTTGTGGGTCGTCCTATTTCTTTTTCTCCATTAACAATTCGTAAAGCACATCTTTCAACACATTGGCTGTGGTTTCACGACGATATGTTGCATTGGAACGAATGTCGCTAATTGGGCTAATCTCATTTTTGAGTGCTTCTGCTGCCTTTTCGATCAATGCCTCCGTAAGCGTCTGACCATTGAGCAAAGCTTCGGTTTTAGCATGCCGCTGGATGACCGGCGCCACGCTGCCGGTCGCAATTCGAATTTCTTTAATGGTTAACAAGTCATCCATCCAGCCTAACACCGCCAGACTCAACTTGCTGATGGCCATGGCCTGCCGTTGGCCAATTTTACGAAAAGCCCAGAATTGACCTTCTTTGGCAGGGAGCGGCAATTCGACAAAGGCAATGTACTGATTTTGCTTTAAACGGGTTTGCCCCGGCCCGGCCATAATTTCGGATGGTTTGAAATGTGTAAACGTACCATTTTGGCGTGGTCCCAGTAATACCTCAGCATCCAGCGCCGAAAGCACCGGCAGCGTGTCGCCAGCCGGCGAGGCATTGGCAATGTTGCCGCCAATTGTTCCGCGATTTTGAATTTGAATGGAACCAATCTGACGACACGCTTCACACAATATTGGGAAATTTTCTTTAATGAAAGGATGTTTGATGATTTTTGTGTAAGGAACGGCCGCACCGATGCGTACTTTGTCCGGCAACACTTCCACTTGCTGGTGCAATTCTGTTACGCTTGTTAAATCAATAACGTGTGTAGCTCTCTGCCAGACTTGCTTTTGAACCAGCAAATCGGTGCCCCCTGCCACAAAAGTCCAGCTGTTGCCATTTTCCAGAAGGATTTGATCCAATTCCGTTAAATTTTGCGGGCGGCGAACAATTATTTCATCTTTCATAGGGCCAGTCCTCGGCAAATAGTTCTTTCAGTTTTTCATGTTCGGCTAAATCCTTAACCGCTTCTACTATTTTTGTGTAACCTGTGCAGCGGCACAGGTTGCCGGCCAGGGCATATTTTACCTGATCCTCATTAACGGTTTGCTCGGTCTGATTTTTTAAATAGGCTACGGTAGAAACTACAAAGCCAGAAAGACAGTAGGCACATTGCACGGCTCCATGTTCCAGATAGGCCCGTTCAATGGTAGAAAAGCCCGGCCATTTTTTTAAACCTTCCAAGGTTACAATTTCGTGGCCATCTGCCTGAAAGGCCGGCACCAGGCAGGAATTGACATTTTGCCCGTCAAACAGAACGGTGCAGGCGCCACATTCGCCCTCGCCACAACCTTCTTTAACCGAAATTAATTGCAGATCATCGTGTAGTACATCAAGCAAACGTTTCCTGGGATCAATATCCAGATCAACCTGGCGGCCGTTTACTTTAAACGAAACTATCATGGCTGGCCTCCGTTTTTTCTTAAAATTTGTGCCAATTCAAACAGGTCTTCGGGCATCACCGGTATTTTATTAATGGGCAAGCTAAAGATCATACGCAGACTGGAAACCACAGCCGGCGCGGCACCGACCAGTGGCAGTTCGCCCAGCCCTTTGGCGCCAAACGGCCCAAAAGGATAGGGATTCTCCAGAATCTTGATGTCCATGAACGGCATGTCTACCGTTGTTGGAATGATGTAATCTACAAAGCCATGCACATTAAGATGGCCATTCTGACGTTCTAATTTTTCGTAAATGGCGTATCCGATGCCCTGTAGCGAACCGCCCTGAATCTGAGCGATGGACTGGTCGTAGTTAATCGCCTTGCCGATTTCGTGTGTTGTGTAGTAACGGGTTACTTTAATATTAAAGGTAATAGGATCCACTTCGGTTTCGGCCACCGCTGCTGCCCAGGAGTAAACGGGATATGCGTCTCCCTTCCAGTTTTGTTCGTCAAATTTGATGAAAGGCGGATGGCGGTACTCTTTTTCGAAAATCAAGCCAGCGTGCTTTTGAGCCACCTGCCTGAAAGGCAGTACCATGTCGCCGCCATAGAAATAACCGGTACGGTACTCAAACGGAAATCCATACTCCTGCTTTAGTTCTTCTAAAAATTTTTTTATCATTTCTCGTCCGATATCGGTAATCAGGCTGCCGACCACCATGGTACTGCGTGAAGCAACCGTTGGGCCGGAATTGGGAACCAGGTCAGTGTTAACATCTGCTAACAGAATCTGTTCAATATCAACGGCCAGCGCATCGGCCAGAATTTTACGAAAGGCCGTTTGCTGTCCCTGTCCCATTTCGGTTTGCGCGCTGTAAATAACCGGTTGACCGTTGTCATTAATCTCGATGCGTAGCTTGCCTTTAATGCGGTTTTCACCGCCGCCGGTAAATCCTGCCCCGTGCAAAAAGACGGACAAACCAATGCCTTTTAAAACATCATCGGGATGCCGCTTGGGGTAACGCCCCTGTTTCAGCCTTTCTAAAATGGGTTCATTCCACTGCCGGTATTTGTTTAGTTTTTGTTGATAGTTACTACGTTCCAAAACATCGTAAAATGTTTGTTTATTGGAAACGCTGTATTTTAAGACCTGACCTGTGGCGGTCGTCTGGCCTTCATCAATTAAATTGATTTCCCGTACACGGTGGGCATCCATTTTCAATTTTTGAGCAAGCTCTTCCATGATCATTTCCATGGTGAAAATAGCCTGCGGCCCGCCAAATCCTCGGAAGGCGCCGCTGGGCACCGTGTTGGTGGCTACCGCTTTGGCCACAATGCGTACATTGGGGATGTAATAACAACCGCTGATTGTAAGGGCCGCACGAGCCAGCACCACAGGCGACAGAGTCACATAGGCGCCACTGTCCAGGTAAAATTCAATATCCAGCCCCACTAATTTCCCCTCCGCATCCACGTAAACCTTGTTCTTACTAACAGAGGGATGACGTTTGGTGGTAAACTGAATATCCTCTCGGCGATCGTAAAAAATAGCCACCGGGTGCCCGGATTTGTAGGCCAGCAGAGCGGCGTGTGCTGCCAGCAAAGAAGGAAAATCTTCTTTGCCGCCAAAGGCGCCCCCCGTAGTGGCGTGGACTACTGTAATATCGCGCAATCCTTTAAAAATTTCGTTTAAGGCATTTTTGACGTAATAAGGACATTGCAGCGAACCTTTGACCACAATACGATCGTTTTCGGGAATGGCAATCATCCCCTGAGGTTCTAAGTACACATGCTCTTGAAAGCCAGTTCTGACCTCCAATTCCACAACCTTATCAGCAGTTTTTTCCGCTTCATCCAAATCGCCGCGTTCGATGCGAATTTCTTTAAACACATTATTTGAACCATAAAGCTTAATGTCGCTTTGTTCAGCCTGTAACGGATCATCGATGAAGGGCAACGGCTTATATTGAACATGAAGGTGTTCCCGCGCTTCCATAGCCAGTTCAGGTGAAGGCGCGGCAATTAAAGCGACAGGCTCGCCTACGTAGTTGACGATTTTTTCAGCCAGGACCGGCATGTCTTTTTCGATCATTGCCACATAATTGTTGGGCACATCCTGAGCAGTAACAACCGTAACATTCTGCCATTTAAACGCATCATCAAAATCAATGGAAATAATGCGCGCCCGGGGATGCGGACTGCGCACCGTTAAGCCATGCCACAAGCCGAGGATCCGTTCATCACGAATGTAGCGGGCTTCACCACGCAACTTGCTGAGGGCATCCACACGAAAGTCTTTGGGATTTGGTTTCATAGGCGTTCCTTTATGGTACTAATCCAAACAGGAAAATTTCACCGATAATTTAATAAAATTTAAAGTCAATTTCCTCTTTAATTAAATAAAATTACAGTAAACCAGCAAATAAAGAAAACACATTCAACATTCAACACTCAAAATTCAAAATTTTTAAAAAAATTGTGCTTTAATGTCCATTTTAGTTGAATATTCTAACAGTTGAATTGCCCGTGGTCTAACTCTAAAATAAGCTCATTCAACATTCAAAATTTAAAATTCAAAATTTTCTGCAAGTTTTGTTGCCTCAGGTAATAATAAATTGACAGTTTAAAGGCAATTGTTTATTTTAGAGTCGATATGATTGCATAATTGAAGTAGTGCACGATGCAGATTAAAGAAAAAATTATTGATCACATTGCAGTTTTAACACTTTCCGGTAAGATGATGGGTGGTCCTGAAACAACGGCCCTTCACGATCACATTAAGGAATTAATACGCGATGGAATCAAAAAAGTGGTTATTGATGTGGGTGGTGTAAAATGGATTAATAGTTCCGGAATGGGTGTTTTAATGGCCTGTATGACAACACTGAGCAATGAGGGTGGCAAACTGGTCTTAGCTCGTGTTTCTGAAAAAGTAAACAGCCTTTTAATGATCACTCAGCTCATCAAAGTATTTGAGACCTACGAAACAGTTGACCGCGCAGTTGCCGCATTAAAGGATTAATTTAAAAGAGGCTCCAGAGCCTCTTTTTATTTTTTACACTGCTCTTGCTATTTTCCTCACTTTTGTTTTATATTTACAAACAAGGACATTAAGTTCACGACACTGGTTTGATATTAATCCTTTAGAACTTAGCAATTTAAGACGATAATATCCAGGAAAAACATTTTAATCATAAAAGGAAAACATCGTGCCCCCAAAAGTGGACATTTTAAAAGAACGTGTCAAACATCTGGAAAAAGAGCTGCGCCATAAACAATTGATAATTTCTTCCATTCATGAGATTGGCAAAGCCCTGAGTTCAGAGCTTAGAATTGACAAACTGCTTCCGCTAATCATGGAAGAAGTTACGCGCATTATTGATGCTGAGCGTAGTACGTTTTACGTGGTCGATCACGAACGAGGGGAAATCTGGTCTAAAATTGCTCAAAAGGCCGAAATCAGCGAAATTCGTTTAAAGATTGGCGTGGGCATTGCCGGCCATGTGGCCAAAACAGGCGAAACCGTCAATATTCAGGATGCTTATTCTGATCCGCGCTTTGATCCTTCAACAGACCAGAAAACCGGTTATCGCACTCGCAGCGTTTTGTGCATGCCCATCTTTGAACCGGTTAGCAGCAAACAAAAAACAAAACCCAAAATTCTGGCTGTTATCCAGGCTTTGAACAAAAAAAGTGGTGTTTTTACACATGAAGACGAAGAATTAATGGCCAGTCTTGGCGCTCAATTAGCCATCACGCTGGTCAATTCTAAACTCTATCTTTCTCTGGAGAAGCGCGTTCAGGAATTAAACTTGCTCTATTTAATTGAACAAGAAGCCTCTTCAACAGAAAAAGAAGACACACTTTATCAACGTTTAATCCAAAAACTGGTCAATACATTTAAAGTGGAAGCCGGCTTAATCGCCTTTTTTGACAATCATAATAAAACCTTTGGTCCATACTATTATGCCAATATTCCCGAATCTGATATTAAAAAATTAGACCTGGCTGCAGATTTAGGCATCGAAAGACATGTTTTAAGTAAAAAAGAAATTTACTACACCAATTGTGCGCCTCATGATCCATTGTATTTGCAAAATCAGCCCAGCGGTTTAAAGCTAAAAATTGACCAATTAATCTGCGCGCCTTTAATTATTAACAACCAACCTGTGGGCATTATTCAACTTTACAACAAAGTGAATAAAAACGACATCTTTTTAAAAGATGATGTTAAAATTTTGACTTCGGCCAGTCGCCAAATTTCAAGACTTATTGAAGCACGTCGTCTGCGCGAAGAAAAAATTAAAGCCGAACGCCTGGCCACAATTGGCAACATGTTGAGTACTATTGTGCACGACCTGCGTACTCCCATGAACAACATCTACGGTTTTGTGGACCTGATGCGCGATGAGGAAGATCCGCAATTACGAAATGAATATGCTGACATTGTAATTAAACAGATCGGCACCTTAAATAATATGGCCCATGATGTCCTCGACTTTGCCAAAGGTAAAACCAATATTTTACCGGTTAAATATCCCGTTAACAAAATTCTTGATGATTTCCGTAAACTATTCGAAAACGAAATCAAAAAACAAGGTTATCAGTTCGAAGTCGAGTGCAAAGCCTCCTGCATGTTGTATGTCGATCCAGATAAGATCATACGCGTCTTTATGAATATTATGAAAAACGCGCTGGAAGCCATGGATAAAGGCGGCAAGTTTTCAATTAAAGCCTTTGACAGAGGCGATGAAGTCGAATTTCAACTGTCAGACACAGGTAAAGGGATTCCGCCGGAAATCAAAAACAGGCTTTTCGAATCATTTGTAACCAGCGGTAAAAAGGAAGGCACTGGTTTAGGCCTGGCCATCGTTAAAAATCTGGTTGATCAACATAAAGGTCGGATTGAGGTGGATTCCACCCCCGGCAAAGGCACAACCTTTAAACTTTATTTCAAGAAATTGTAACAATGGGACGCCTTGCATTCATTTATCATCCAATTTTTCTAAAACATTTTCCGGGTTTCGGACATCCGGAGAGGGCGGAAAGATTGCAGGCCATTCTGGAGTTTTTAGAACAAAAAAATTTCTTTAAGCGGATTGATCAACATCAACCGCCAGCCATCGAAACCGAAGTTTTAAATTTAGTACATCAACCATCCTACGTTAACCATATTTTGAGTTTGTCCGGCCAGGACAATGTTGTGTTAGATGGCGGCGACACAGTTTTAAGCTCTCATTCGGTGCAGGCCGCGCTTCATGCGGCTGGCGCAGGCGTCAAAGCCCTGCAACTAATGTTCGAAGAAAATTATGACAAAGTTTTTGCAGCCGTACGCCCTCCGGGCCACCATACTGAAGCTGACCGGGCCATGGGCTTTTGCGTGTTCAACAATATTGCTGTTGCAGCCCGGCTGGCCCAAAAGAAAAAATTCGCGCAAAATGTCTTAATCGTAGATTGGGATGTGCACCATGGAAATGGCACACAACATACTTTTTACACCGATCCTACGGTTTTCTATTTCAGCATTCATCAATATCCGTTGTTCCCCAAGACAGGTTTAGCCAGCGAAACAGGACAGGGCGCCGGGCAGGGATTTACTTTAAACGTGCCACTCTCCTATGGCAAAGGCGACCAGGAATACATCGATGTTTTTGAAGAATCACTTTCAAAAATCGAAAAAATCTTCAAACCAGATTTAGTACTGATCTCCGCTGGGTTTGATGCTCATGTGGACGACCCAATCGGCGGGATGCGCGTTACCACTCAGGGATTTTACAAATTAACTGAAATGATCGCCCATTTCGCTAACCGGCATTGTAACGGGCGAGTTATTTCATTTTTAGAAGGCGGCTACCATTTAAAGGCCTTAGCCGAAAGCACTTATCAACATCTCCAGTGTTTGTTAAAACATTGAATGGGATGAAAATGAAACACAAATACATTTTTTTTAGCTTAGTTTTAATTATGTTATCAAGTTGTGTTCAGGAAAAAGCCATGAAAAAAGATGAGGAATATTACGCCAAACTGCGCAAACAGATGGTTGAACATCAGATTATTGCCAGAGGCGTAAAGGATGCCAATGTTAAAAGAGCCATGGAAAAAGTACCTCGCCACAAATTTGTTCCCGAGGCAGAGCAACCTTATGCTTATCTGGATGAACCACGTCCGATTGGTCATGGCCAAACAATCAGCCAGCCTTACATTGTGGCCTTTATGACCGAACAATTGCATCTTAAACCAACCGATCGCGTATTGGAAATTGGCACCGGTTCAGGATATCAGGCAGCGGTGTTGGCTGAGATCGTTGATTCTGTTTACACCATTGAAATTGTACCGGAACTGGCCCGCAAAGCCAGGCAAAGATTGCAGGAACTTGGCTACCACAATGTTGAAGTAAAACAGGGAGATGGTTACAATGGCTGGCCGGAGAAGGCGCCCTTTGATGCCATCATTGTTACGGCTGCGCCACCCAACATCCCTCCGCCTTTACTGGAACAATTAAAGGTCGGCGGCGTTATGGTTCTACCTGTGGGAGAATATGTCCAGGAACTGGTTGTTGCGCACAAAACTAGTGAAGGAATTTCAATGAAAAATGTGCTGCCGGTTCGCTTTGTCCCCATGACCGGAAAAGTGCAACAAAACAAAAATTAAAACTCTAAGAAATTAAGCCTACTTAAGGAGACAAAACCAAGGTGAGAGAGTTACTGAACCAATCGCAGGAAGTTATTAAAGGAAGGCTCAACCTGGATCTGTTCAGCCGTCTTTACGGGGTTCCCGTTTTTCGACAGAAAAAGGAAATGATTTCGTTTGATGAATTAGAAGATATTCAGGATGAATTGCTAAAACGCGGCATTTTTTCGAACATCGAAACTTCGCCCAACTATTATTATTTAAAAGTCCTGAAACCACACAGCCCGCCCCAAAAACCAAAATACTGGCTGCATCTGCTGTTGTTCCTGATGACGGTTGTTACAACAACCTTAACCGGAGCCATGTTAAAAGGAAAAGATCCCTTTGCCTCATGGGCTGATTTCTCCGCAGGTTTCAGCTATTCCTTTGCTTTGTTGACGATTTTATTTTCACACGAAATGGGGCACTATCTTGCTGCTCGCTATTACAAGATTGACGTCACCTTACCCTATTTTATTCCGCTGTTTTTACCGGCTTTCCATCCGGGCACCCTGGGCGCTTTTATTAAAATGCGTTCGCCCATGCCACATAAAAAGGCGCTGTTCGATGTGGGAGTTGCCGGACCACTGGCTGGCTTTGGGGTTAGTTTGATTTTTCTGATCATTGGCTTTAGCCGCCTGCCAGACACACCAGGCATTTATGCCTATATTGAACAAATTCATCCCCTGGATGACCAACACGGCATTAATCTTATTTTAGGCAATACTTTGCTTTACGATTGGCTGGGCTCCTTTTTCGGCGCTGATCGCCTGCCCATGAACGAGGTTTATCACTTCCCCTTTATTTTTGCTGCCTGGTTTGGACTTCTGGTTACAGCAATCAATTTAATGCCCATCGGGCAATTAGATGGAGGGCACATAACTTACGCCATGTTCGGTGACCGGGCGCGTTACATTGCTTTGAGCGCTTTTTTTCTACTGATAGTGCTTAATGTTTACCTGATTTCAAATTTCAATTCCTACATCTGGGTCTTGTGGTCAATATTAATTTTAGTGATAATCCGCTTTCGCCATCCTCCAACACTAAATGATTACATTGTACTCGATAAAAAACGTAAAATTTTAGGCTGGCTTAGTTATCTGATCTTTATTCTATGTTTTTCACCGATGCCCTTTTATGTTGGTAATATGTAAGGAAATTTTTAATGATTTATGTTTTGGCAATCATTGTTCTGCTTTTTGTATTCTGGGCTTTGCTGATGTATGTCCGAAAATCGCAGTGGGACACCATTCACCGCAATTTGTTGGACTTAGAGGATCATTTTGAAGGTAAAGTGATTCGCAGAGGTTTTGCCACCAGACCATTTTTCCATGGTCGGGTGGAAGGGCATCCTTTTACTCTAAACATCAGTTCGGAACGCATCAATAACGAACGCATCACTTATGTAGATATCAGCTGGGATTTGCCAGTTAAAGAAACCTTTACAATTGCTGATTTTAATTGGTTAAAAAAACGACGCGACAAAACTGCTGAAGATTTGAAACTGATAAAATCGCAACAGGGCAAAGAGTTCGCTTTAATGCACCGGAATAAAAACAGACTTGAGCAATTGGTTAAATCTCCTGTAGTTCAACAATTTGTCAGCCAATTTGAAAATTTGTGCTATGTGTTTTTAGGAAAAACCGGATTAATATGCGAATTTAGCTCCGAAAATTTAGCCAGCGCTACCGAGTTTAAAAGCCTTAACCCGAAACTGGAATTACTCAAAATGTTAGGAAAGGAATTCGGAAAATGAATTTTACAGACTTACCGGAAAACTTTAAAAGTGGTTATGTGGCCATTGTCGG
>JAGHBR010000390.1 GCA_021160885.1 Caldisericaceae bacterium | reverse complement strand
TTTATATTCTTTAACCCCTTCTCCCACACAACAGCCATCAAAGAAATCTGCTTTTATGGGTCTGTTACAATTGTCCTCACTTTAATCTACTTCAAAAAGATTGACTTTTCCTTCAGGTCGCCACTCACGCTTCCTTTTGCGCTCTTTACCGCCTGGGCATTCATCGGCCTTTTCTTTGCAGTTCATAAAGAGAACAGCATCCACGATTTTTATGCCCATTTGCTTAAATACCTGGCTATCTATTATATTCTGCTTAATTTTTTTAATTCTCGAAAGCGGCTCAATCTTTTGTCTTGGGTCATAATCATTTCAACTACTGTTTTTTCAATCGGAGGGATGATCTATTTTTACCTTATCTTAGGAAATAATTTTCCAAAAGCAAGGATCGTTTTTCAGGAAACGCCATCGGGAATTATTGGTTTTGTTACAATATTTGCAATAATGTTGTCGCTACACTTTATTTCTAAAAGGGTTAATTTTTATCAAAAGCTCGTATTAATGCTCTCACTTGCAGCAACGGTCCTTATAACTTTTTTTACACTGTCGCGCGGTTCTTTGCTTGCTTTGGTCTTATCATTGTTACTGTTATTTGTGAAAAACAAAAAGGTTGTGATTATTTTTTCTGTGTTTATGGTTATTGCTTTAAGTGTTGTGCCTTTAAAGAATTCTCTTACCTTTGACGCGATGCAAAAAAAGATACTAAACTCGGCAAGAATCAACAAAATCTGGCCAACGCACTTTGAGATAATAAAGGGCTTTCCCATTTTCGGAATCGGTTTCGGCATGGATGAAATGTCATGCAATCAGGAACTCTGGGATAAATATTCTGCTAAAGTTTCACCCGAACGTAGAGTGGTCGCGATAGACCCACATAATATAGTTGTTAGTACCGCACTTCGGGTTGGCCTTGTCGGATTGGCATTATTCTTATACATAATATTCGCATTTGCGAGAATGTGCTGGATTACAATAAGACATGGGAGTGACAATTTCATTAAAAGCTGGGGGCTTTGCATGACAGCCGCTTTCGTAGCCTGGTTTGCAAAAGGAATGTTTGAACCAGCGCTGAGCCATGTGCCAGCAATTGTCCTTTATACGATATTCGCCATGATGACCATCTTATGGAAGCTTGATTCGGAATCTAATTTCCCAACACTGCAAAATCAATAACACTTATATATGATGACGAATGCCAGAAAAATAGCCGTGGTAATTCCCAAATATGGTCTTCTTGGCGGAGCAGAAAGATTTGCTTATGAGCTGACCGAACGGCTGTCTTTCAATGAAAAATATGACTTCCACGTATTTGCAAACAGGTGGCGGTCAGATTCAGGCCGAATCACATTCCATAAGGTTCCCATAATCAGATTCCCGAGATTCCTTACAACGATCAGTTTTGCCTGGTTTGCCAATCGTAAAATCTCGAAAATGAATTTCGACCTGATTCACATCCATGATCGAATCTTCGATGCAGACATATTCACCATGCATGGAATCCCTCATCGGATATGGGTGCATGAAGTCCGCAAGAAATCCATGAGCCTGTTTGATCGCGCAACATGCTGGGCAGAGAAGTGCCTCGTCAACAATGCAAGGTGTAAGAGTTTTCTCCCAGTTTCCGATCTGACAAAAGAAAAATTTTTAGAGGAATATAAAATAGAGTCAGAAAAGATCCGGGTCATTCATCCAGGTGTTGATCTTGAAAGGTTTCAGAGGGTTGACCGTGAACATTGCCGCAAAGAAATAAGGGAGCAATTTGGCATCGATCTTTCCGATATCGTGATTCTATTTGTTTCCATGAATTTCGAAATCAAGGGGCTTGATTATGTTATGGCCGCGGTTGGAAAGGCAAAGGCATCTTATCCTTCTCAAAACCTCAAACTGCTTGTCGTCGGCAAGGGAGATTACAAAAAATACAGCGCTCTTGCACAAAAGACCGGCATAAAAAACAACGTCATCTTTGCCGGAGTCCAGAAAGAAAACCTCGAAAAAATCTATCTGGCAAGTGACATTTTTATGATGCTCTCGCGATTTGATACATTCGGCATGACAGTACTTGAGGCTATGGCGGCATCCCTGCCTGTGATAATCAGCAGCAACGTAGGGGCAAAGGATTTGGTCAGGGAAGAAAAAAATGGGTTCGTAGTTGAGGACACGACCAATGCCGATATGATTTGTGACAAGTTAACCTTTATGTTAGACAATAAAACCAGAAACACGATGGCGAAAGAAGCATATCATACAGCTCTTACCAATACATGGGAGCTAACAGCCAAAAAGGTTGAACTCATTTATGAAGATCTAATCAAAGAGCATTCGTCTTGAAACTATAAGGAATTTACATTAGAAAAAATATGGCTGAATTGGAAATAACAACTGTAATTGGGTGCAAAAACAGATGTACTTACTGCCCACAGGATAAATTGATAAAAGCCTATGTAAAAAGAAGCAATAGCTATAAAATGACTTTTGATACGTTTAAGCAGTGTTTAGACAAAATTCCGTTAAATGTTCATATTCACTTTTCGGGAATGTCGGAGCCGTGGCTAAATCCGGAATGCACAGAAATGCTGTTACATGCCCACGAAAAAGGATATGAAATTGCTGTTTATACGACCGCAGTCGGCATGACCCCATTAGATATCGACAAAATCGAATCTATTCCATTCAGGATATTTTCCGTTCATTTGCCCGATAAAGAA
>JAGHBR010000453.1 GCA_021160885.1 Caldisericaceae bacterium | reverse complement strand
CCTCATTTCAGGCCTTTTTTTAGACCACGTGCCACCTGGTGAATTAAAAAGGGCTATCGGACTGGCGCATAAAGCCGGAGCCGCCGGTGTTTCTTTTTTTTCGCACGGAGATTTGATTCAAAACCCGGAATATCTTAATATCTTGACCAAAATGAGTTGAACGTGTGATTAAGAAAGGATTCGCTTTGACCGCTCTGAAATTTGAAACCAGACCTTTTCGCCTGTTGAATAAAATTCAACACTATGCCTGGGGTGCGCGTAATGAGCAGGCTTTTATTGCGAAACTTCTGCAACTGGAAGTTGAAAAAGACAAGCCCTATGCCGAACTGTGGATGGGCACTCATCCCAATGCACCTTCCGCTGTGGAAATCAATGATCAAGAAAAAATTCCTCTGGATCGTTTTATTAAGCAGTTTCCAAAAGAGGTATTAGGTCAAAAAGTAATTGAGCGCTTTGGAGTGCAATTGCCGTTTTTATTTAAAGTGCTGTCTGCCGGAGAGGCCCTCTCCATTCAGGCGCATCCCAACAAAGAACAGGCCGCAATACTGCACAAACGCGATCCTGAACATTACCCAGATGACAATCACAAACCAGAAATCGCCATTGCTCTTGATCAATTAACGGCGCTGGTCGGCTTCCGTCCTTTAACAGAGTTAATAACGGTTTTAGAAGAATTCCCGGAACTCAATCAAATAAGATTTTTCGCTAAAAACCAGGACAAACCATTTACCAATCGGCAGGAATTTAAACTCTTTTTTCAGGACTTGATGCGCAATTCGGAAAAACATCCTGAAATTCTGGAACAGATTCTGCAAAGCATGGAGCAAAAGTTGCTGTCCAGATCAAATCTGAGTGAACGGGACGAATTGTATTTACAGTTGCGTAAAAGGTACGGCACCGATGTTGGATTGATTTTTGTTTATTTACTAAATCTGGTCCATTTAAGCAGAGGGCAGGGCGTTTTTTTAAAAGCCGGTGTCCCTCATGCCTATTTGAAGGGAAACATCGTGGAGTGCATGGCTAATTCCGATAATGTAGTGCGTGTGGGCTTAACCCCAAAATTTAAAGATGTGCAGGCCTTAATGGAAATTGTGACTTACGATCTGAAACCTGTTGAAATTTTAGATGGTTCTCAATCAAACCAATTTACTTATCAGGTACCAATTAACGAGTTTGCCATTCAGCATTTTGATCTGGAGCCAGGTCAAAAAGCTCATTTTAAGTTTGATTCCATTAGTATTCTGATTATCATTAACGGACAGGGAAGAATTTCCTGTCGCACTGGAAGTCAGGTTGGTCAAAAGGGACAATCCTTTTTATTGCCTGCTGCCCTTTCTGAAGTCAATTTTAAAGCGCTGACTCCAATGGAAATTTTTTGCGCCTTTGTACCCATTAAATAAAACAAGGTAAAGAGCAATGCATCCCCAGAAAGTAAACATTTATCTTACTCGCCTTAATAAATTCCGCCAGCGAATTGAAAAGTACATTTTTCCTGATTCGCAAGCCGTTCAACTACAATATGTGCTTGTTAATAACGAGCTTCCGGAATCTCTGGAATCAATTAAGAATTTGGAATTGCTCCCCATTAAAGTAGGGCAGAAGTGGGGCGAGGCCTGGCAACGAGCATATTTTCAAGTTCAGGGAGAAATTCCTCAAGAGTGGCAAGACAAAGAAGTGGTACTGAAATTAAATTTAGGTGGCGAAGGTCTGGTGTATTCGGCCAGTGGTGAACCCTTGCAATCGATCACCAATCGCTCAGTACTGTTTGATGAAAGTGTGCGGGATGTCATTTATTTAGATCCTCAAAAGAGCTTGCAGGTGGAATTTTGGGTTGAAGTTTCAGCAGCGGGCATGTTTGGCATTAACCGCTCGCTGGATCCGTACGAGAACAAAGAAGCTGTGCATGGATCGTATCAGGCTTCAGTCCAGTACGCTTATTTGTCAACTTTTAACAGAAGTTTGTGGGCTTTGGCGCTTGATCTGGACATTTTAAGTGATTTGTTGAAAAATCTGCCACAACATTCTGTGCGTTTTGTGCGAATTTTAAAAACGGTAAATCAGGCTATTAAAATCTTTGCAGATGATGTGAGTCGGGCTGGTCTGGCACGCAATATTTTACAGGAGGCTTTAACCAGTCCATCGTATGCCACCGAATTAACGGTTTACGCTGTAGGCCACGGACACATCGATACGGCCTGGTTGTGGCCCATTAGTGAGACAATTCGTAAATGTGCCAGGACGTTTGCCAATCAAATTTTACTTTTACAAAAATATCCAACTTACGTTTTCGGTGCTTCTCAGGCCCAACATTATTGGTTTGTAAAAAAATATTACCCGTCATTATTTGGGAAATGAGGGCTTTTATTGAGCAAGGACGCTGGGAAGTACAGGGCGCCATGTGGGTGGAAGCCGATTGTAATCTGCCTTCTGGAGAATCCCTTACGCGTCAGATTCTTTATGGGAAGAATTTTTTTAAAGATGAGTTTGGTATTGAAGTCGATAATTTGTGGCTACCGGATGCCTTTGGCTTTCCACCGACTTTGCCTCAAATTCTAAAACGTTCGGGAATTAACCACTTTTTAACTCAAAAATTGTCCTGGAATCAAATTAATGTGTTTCCCTATTCTCTTTTTATCTGGCGTGGAATTGATGGCAGTCAGGTGCTGGCCCATTTTCCGCCAGAAAATAGATACGACAGCTCTCTTCGCCCGGATTCATTGATTAAGGGTCGTGACAATTTCAATGAAAAAGAGATTGCTGATGAATTCATGTCCCTTTTTGGAATGGGAGATGGCGGTGGAGGCCCCAAAGAAGAACACATCGAATATGGCTTACGTCTTCAAAATTTAGAAGGTGCGCCAAAGGTTAAGTTCTCGGACGCCCGCTCTTTTTTTGAGCAGGCAGAAAAATACAGCGATGAACTGCCCGTCTGGTCGGGAGATCTCTACCTGGAAATGCATCGAGGGACGTTTACTTCACAGGCCCAAATCAAAAAGGCTAACCGAAAAATGGAGTTCAAAATCCGCGTAGCAGAAATGTTGTGTAGCTGTCTGCCACCCGAACAGTACCCGAGGCAAAAGTTAGAACAGGCCTGGAAGTTATTACTGATAAACCAGTTTCATGACATTATTCCGGGTTCAAGTATTAATGAAGTGTATCGTAAAGCATTAGATGATTACCGCCAGGTGGACTCAATTTTGCAGGAAATCATCACCCAGGCCAGTGAACAATTATTTCAGAAAGCAAATGATCATTTAGTGCTATTTAACAGTTTACCATTTGATGTTGAAGAACTCATTCCTCTTCCGGAACACTGGATTGGCGCTCTTAACTCGGAAAATCGGTTAGTGCCTGTACAACATGTCGATAATCAATATCTGGCAAAAGTGAATATCCCGGCGCTCGGTCTGGTTAATCTCTTTAAAGCAGACCAATCAGAAGATCAAACGGTTGCCTCTCAAAAGGGTAATGAATTGATCTTACAAAATTCACGAATTCGTTACATTTTTGACGCTTCGGGACAGCTTATCGAAGCTTTTGATAAAGAAGCTCAGCAATCGGTATTAACTCCTGATTTGACAGGTAATGTACTACGACTTTTTGAAGATCGTCCCAATAACTGGGACGCCTGGGACATTGATCCTTTTTATGAGGAGCAATTATTAAAAACAGCCGCCGCTTTTTCAGCGGAAAAAATATATTCCGGCCCTTTAATTGAAGGATTAAAATTTAAATATCAAATTGGAAATTCATTCATCGAGCAAAAGGTCATTTTGCGCAGCCACAGTAAAAGGCTGGATTTTGACACATTTGTTCAATGGAATGAAAGCCACCGCCTGTTACGCGTCTTCTTTAAAGTGAACATCCATGCCCATCAGGCGGCCTTTGATGTTCAATATGGCTATTATTTCCGTCCTACACACCGCAATTCTTCTTTTGAACGGGCGCGGTTCGAGGTGGTTGGACATAAGTATGCAGACCTTTCCAGGCCTGATTATGGGGTTGCCTTATTAAGCGATAGCAAGTATGGTTACAAGGTGCATGAAAATGAATTGAGCTTAAGCCTGTTGCGTTCTCCGACTTATCCAGATCCCGAGTGTGATCGGGGAGAGCAGCATTTTATCTACAGTTTATTGCCGCACACAGGGGATTTAATCCATTCCGATGTCATGCGGGAAGCCTGGATGCTAAACCAGCCGCCAGTCAGATTTGAAGGTTTAAAGATGAAAGACAGCCAAATACTCCCTTTTGCCCTTAGCGGTCAGCTTGTTCATCTGGAAGCGGTTAAAAAGGCCGAAAAAGAAGACTGTTTAATCATTAGGCTGGTCGAAGCCAGAGGAATGAAAAGTCATACCTACTTAAACTTTTTCCAGAAACCATTGCGTATTGTGCAAACCAATTTGATTGAATGGGACGATGAACAGGAAATAAAACCGGATCAATTAATTCGTCTGGACTTTGAACCATTCGAAATAAAAACTTTAAAACTTTTCTTCAAGTAGAAAGGATGCTTTTAAATGCAGTTAGTGAATGCCAGGAAGTTTAATCGTAAGTTACAGGGAATTGAAGTAGAATTAATTACTTTGAAGAACAAAAATGGCATGACCATGCAGGTTACTAATTACGGCGGTAGAATAGTGTCGCTTTTCGTGCCCAATAAACAGGGCCAATGGAATGATGTTTTATTAGGTTACGATAATATTGACGCTTATCTGGAAGACCCTTATTACATGGGCGCCCTTGTAGGTCGTTATGCAAATCGGATTGACGGCGGCCGTTTTTCCTTATTTGGTAAAGAATATCAGTT
>JAGHBR010000521.1 GCA_021160885.1 Caldisericaceae bacterium | reverse complement strand
TTTCCATGCATTCCGGCGAGGTGGGCCCTTCACAGGCTGCACCGCCAATCGTTTATCAACTGGCTACCAGCCAGGACGAAGCGATCAAAGAAATTTTAAACGATGTGGTTTACATGATGGTGCCCAGTCAAAATCCAGATGGCATGGATATGGTGGTTCATCATTACTGGAAATACAAAGGCACTAAATACGAGGGTTCTTCTCTGCCCGGTGTTTACCATAAATATGTGGGACATGACAACAATCGCGATTACGTGACTCTTTCACAAAAAGATACCAGAGCCATTGCCCGTCTGTACAATCAAAGCTGGATGCCGCAAGTCGTAGTAGAAAAGCACCAGATGGGTTCCAGCGGGCCGCGTTATTTTGTTCCGCCCATGCACGATCCCATTGCCGAAAATGTAGATGCTGCCATCTGGAACTGGAGCTGGATATTTGGTTCAAACATGGTTAAAGACATGACCGCAGCCGGTTTAGCTGGCGTAACTCAGCACTATCTTTTTGATGATTACTGGCCAGGCTCAACCGAAACCAGCAACTGGAAAAACTGCATTAGTCTGCTAACCGAATGCGCCAGCTGCCAATATGCCACTCCTGTTTACGTGGAGCCGACTGAGTTAAGAGTAGGAGGGAAAGGTCTTTCAGAGTACAAAAAAAGCATTAATATGAGTCTGCCCTGGCCGGGTGGCTGGTGGCGTTTGAGTGACATTGTTCAGTACGAAATTGAATCCACGCATTCCATTCTTAAAACAGCCTCACTGCACCGGGCCGAAATCCTGAAAATGCGTAACGACCTTTGTAAAAAAGAGGTGGCCAGAGGTAAATCTGAACCACCGTACTATTTCCTGTTCCCCTTAAAACAACATGACCAATCCGAACTGGTGGCTCTTGTCCATTTGCTAAAAGAACACAACATTGATGTTTTTCAACTCAAACAGGATGTACAGTTCGGCGAAATTCAGGCACGCACAGGTGATCTTATTGTTCCTTTAAGTCAATCTTTCCGACCTTTTGTCAAAGAAGTGCTGGAAGCTCAGGTTTATCCTGTACGGCATTACACTCCCGAAGGTAAAATCATTAAACCTTATGACATCACCAGCTGGTCGCTTCCTTTGCACCAAGGTCTGCAGTACAAAACCATTAATCAGTGGCAAGAAATAAGAGCTGAAGATTTGCAAGCACTGGATTCCACTTTTAATTTGGTTAGCCAACCGCCTGCCTCCTTTAAATGGATGGTCTTTAACGTTCAAAATAATGAAAGTTTTAAAGTGGCCTTTCATGCTTTACGCAACAAGAAACAGGTCTTTCGAATTACTGAAGCCACTACAATTGAAGGCCACCAGCTACCGGCCCGGTTCCTTTGTGCTGACTGCTGATGCAGCAGAATTGGTTAAACCACTGCTCACGGTCTCTCCTGTTTACACCAATCAATCGCTTGACCAAAATTTAATGAGGAAACTCAAACTGCCACGGATCGCCCTGATTGAAACCTATTTCCATGACATGGATGCCGGCTGGACGCGTTTTATTTTTGATCAGTATGGTATTTCTTTTACAGTAATTCGCCCCGGTGATGTGGAAAAAACAAAATTCAGTGGAAAATTTGATTTGCTTATCTTCCCTGATGCCAGCAAAGATATTTTAATAGAAGGCAAGTACAAATCAGGGCAAAATTACTACATGCCCAGCCTACCGCCTGAATACGCCAAAGGGATGGGCAAAAAAGGGTTTCAAAAGATTTTAAAATTCCTCAATGAGGGGGGTAAGATCATCTCCTGGGGGCGCTCTACGGATTTGTTTATGGGACTTTTAACCATTGAAAAATCCAAAAAAGAAAAAGAATCGTTTCAACTGCCGGTACGCAATATTAGCAGCGAATTACAAAAAAAAGGATTGTACATTCCCGGTTCGTTAATGCGGCTGAAACTGCTGAAAAACCATCCGCTTACTCTGGGATTACCCGAGGAAATTGGTGTTTTTTACCGCGGAAGACCCGTTTTCAGAACCAGTATTCCCCGCTTTGACATGGATCGTAGTGTGATTGGTTATTTTCCTGAAAGAAATATTTTATTAAGCGGTTACGCAGAAAAAGAAGAACTCATCGGTAATAAAGCAGCCGCCGTCTGGATTAAAAAAGGTCGGGGCCAATTGATTCTTTTAGGCTTTCAACCACAGTTCAGAGCTTCGACCCAGGGTTGTTTTAAGTTGCTTTTTAATGGAATTTTGATGAAATAAAGTGGTTAAGTGACGAGTGAGTCGTAACGAGTAAATAGTGACAGGTAACAAGTAACACAGAGTGTCAAGTCCTGAGTATTGGGATTTGCCTGATAACGAATGATTGAAACGCGGAATTAAGAAGAAGATCACCTAAATCAAGATTCAGATTTTTTAACGAATCACCGGTTAAAGGATTAAGGCAAGCTAAAGCTTGCAACCTATTCATTTTTTAGTAACAGGTTCGCAGGCTTGATGCCTGCGACTAGCGGAATTTCAGCAAATTTCTTTCACCGAATTCAATAATTTTTGCATGGCTTCCACCTCATCAAAATTCATCAGATAGCGGCGCAACTTGTGGCTTTTTTCCAGCAGGTCAGCAGAGAGAATTTTGTGTTCTTTTCTGGTGCCGGATTCGCGTAAATTAACCGCAGGGAAAATACGCCGGTCAGCACAGGCTCTGGAAAGCACCAGTTCCATGTTGCCCGTTCCCTTAAATTCCTGAAAGATGATGTCATCCATGCGGCTGCCGGTATTAACCAGGATGGTTGCCAAAATGGTTAAGGAACCGCCGTTTTCAATTTTACGTGCTGCGCCAAAAAACTGGCGGGGTACTTCCAGCGCCCGGGCGTCCAGACCACCGCTCATGGTACGGCCCCTGGTATTGGTCTCTTTATTAAAGGCCCGCCCCATGCGCGTTAAAGAATCGATTAAAACCAACACATCTTTGCCCATTTCCACTTTACGGATGGCCATGGCCATGGTTAAGCGCGCAATGCGTAAATGATTTTCTACGCTCTGATCTGATGAAGAAAAATAGACATCGGCCTTGACCGTTCTTCTAAAATCAGTCACTTCTTCCGGGCGTTCGTCCACCAATAGGATCATGACTTCAACTTCGGGATGATTCTGCAGGACCGATTGCGCCAGATGTTTCAAAATGGTTGTCTTTCCTGCCTTGGGAGGTGAAATGATGAGCCCCCGTGTGCCTTTGGCCAGCGGCGTAAACAGGTCGATGACACACCCGGTAATGTCATTTTCATCTTGCTTAATAACCAGTCGTTCAAAGGGATCAATCGAGGTCAATGATTTTATTTCTGGAATCGATGCGAATTTTTCGGGGGGTAAGCCGTTTACTTTAAGGATTTCAGCAATGGGTTTGTTTTTCCCTCTTCCCTTGTTTTCCTGCAGTAATGCTTCAAGCAAAACTCCTTCGCGCAGTTTAAATTTTTTAATGAGTGGCGGCGGTACAAAGGCATCATCAACTGAAGGTAAAAAATTGTTTTTAGGCTGACGTGTAAAACCATGACCTTGTTTGCTAATTTCCAGTAAACCCGAAATTGTGTTTTCTTTTTTCATCGTATTTTCCTGATTATTTCAATTTAATTCTATTACTATTATTCGTTAATTTTTTATCTC
>JAGHBR010000258.1 GCA_021160885.1 Caldisericaceae bacterium | reverse complement strand
CGGTAAAAGGTACAAAAAGGTGCCCGGCGCGCCTCTGGAGGAGATTCCGCGCAATGGGGTGGATGACAATTTAAATGGCTTAATAGATGAGTCCGATGGCGCTCTGGCTCCGGATTCGGTTTATTATTATTTGTACATCAAAGATCCTGTGTACAACAACAAAGATTACCTGGCGCATGATTACATTACTGGAGACGGATTGAGTAATTTGATGATAGATGAACGGCGTGATGACGGCATCGATAACGATGGCGACTGGGATGCCAATTACGATGACACCGGTCTGGACGGCAAGCCCGGTACCGGTGATCCCGGCGAAGGCGACGGTCTGCCAACGCCAGGTTATGGCGAATTGCCGGGTGAATCTAATGTGGACATCACGGACGTCAGTGAATCTGATCAGATTGGTTTGACCAGTTTCATATTTTACGAATATGGTTCTTTAACCTACTCTAATGATGAAGATATGTGGAATGTTTCCCGGCCTGGCTTTTTTGACGATCATCTGGAAAACGTGGATGCTGATTACGTTTTTTCTTCGGGCTATTTTCCCCTGCAACCAGGACAAAGCGAATCCTTTTCTGTAGCGACTATCTACGGCTGGGACGAAGAAGACCTGATTCGCAATAAAAAAATTGTGCAGGATATTTACGATGCCAACTACAATTTTGCCGTGGCACCAGAAAAGCCCAAACTTCAGGCAGTGGCTGGCGATGGTAAGGTCACGTTGTTCTGGGACGACCGGGCGGAGAAAAGTTTTGACCGTTTCTTACGGCAATATGATTTTGAAGGTTACAAAATTTACCGGGCGACTGATCCTGGCTTTGAAGATGCCGGTACCATTACCGATGGCTATGGTTATGCCTATTACACCAAACCACTGGCTGTTTTTGACAAGGTGGATAGCGTGTTTGGCTTTTTCCCGAAAAGCTTTGGACGGGGTGTACAATTCTTTTTAGGTAATGAGAGAGGCCTGGTGCACACCTTTGTCGATTCACCATTGGTCAATGGAATGCGTTATTTTTATGCTGTTACGGCATACGATCGCGGTGACGTGGAAAAGAATATCATGCCCTCTGAAACCAATAAGTTTGTTACAGTTAGTCCGGGCGGCGAAATTCGTACTGGTGATAATGTAGTAGCTGTAATGCCCAGGCCGCCAGTGCTGGGCTACAAGGCGCCGGATTTTGACGCGCGACCGCATCAGTTGGGCGGCGGAGTCACCGAAGGGCAGGTTTATGTCAATTTTGTAGAGCCGGACAAAATTCCGGATGGGCATGAATTTGAAATTCACTTTCTCGATCAATCCATGGATAGGCGCGACAACGACCTGGATAGTTTGATTGATGGTCAGGATCCAGATGAGCTATTGCCCACACAAACCACCGGTTTTGAACTCAGAGATTTAACAGCCAACGATCGGCCAGACACGGTCTGGTTTTTCGAAAAAGTACGTGAAGCTGGCCGGACGATCATTTTAAAAGATTTGTACGCAGACGATGATGCTAATCCGCGTACCTTAACCACGTTGCTGCGCGGTATGCAGTTTTTTATCTACAACCCGGCGCCGGCTATTCTGAACAAACCGGAAATGCGTATTTTCAATGGCATTCAGTGGAGCCGGAACATTGATTATTATTCGGCCTATCCTCTGCGTTTTGGCATTTTTGATCTGGGCGGATTCAAGAAAGGTATTTCCTATCCGCGACAATACAAAATCGTATTTTACGATGAGATTGTTGGGCAGTCCGTAACTGTTTACCCCATTCTGGAAAGAACCGGCACCCCGATTCCAGTGCCGCCGCGCGATGTCAATTTTAAAATTTACGATCAGCAAACGGGTGAGCAAATTCCGTTCGGTTTTGTGGATGCTTCGACCAGCAGTGAAATTCCAGCAGGCTTCTTTTCGGCCAAAGATCGCATCTTCTTTTTTGAGACACTACCGGACAGTTCAACGGTCATTACCTTTAGCCTGTTGAACAATGCGGTTGAAGATACTTCCTTCATCAAAGCACATGGTGGTTTACTGGGCGCTGGTGACACATTGAATCTTTATCCAGATTTTCCTTTCACAGCCAATGTGCGTTACCGTTTCAGAACACGGGCGCAAAAGGTAGATTTGGACGATGCCCGGGCCAGTCTGGAGCGCATTACAGTGGTGCCCAATCCTTACGTAGTTACTGCCGCTTGGGAACCTAAGAATCCGTACACCACAGGTCGTGGCCCAAGATCCATTAAATTCATGAATTTACCAAAGGATTGTACCATTCGTATTTATTCTGTGGATGGTTCACTTGTGCGCAAACTGGAACACCATTCGGCCATGACGGATGGTATTGAAGAATGGGATGTGCTGTCCAAAGATAATATGGAAATTGCTTTTGGCGTCTATGTTTATCATATCGAGGCGCCGGGAATTGGTGAAAAGGTGGGACGAATCATTATCATTAAATAGTGAACCAAGGGGAAACCAGGAAGCAGATTTTAATGCAAAAAAATAGTTGGCTGATAGTTTTTTTTGCGACGTTATTACTGTGCAGCTGCCAGCGTCAAAAGTCGGTAGTGGTGGCGCGCGTCGGTCAATATCCCATTACGTTAGAGGAATTTCGGCTGGCCTACCTTGAACTGCTTAAAAAGCCCGGAGTGTTTGATTCAGCTGATTTGCGGGAACAGTTTTTAGAGGAATTGATCAATCGGCATTTGCTGGCAAACGAAGCGCGCAAAACCGGCCTGCAACACGATGAAAAACTCCAGGCCCGGGTCGAAGCCTATTACGAAAAAGCATTGCGCGAGGCGCATTACAAAGCGGTCATTGAGCCAAAGGTTCAATTGGATAGTAACGAGGTGAAAGCCGTTTATTCCTACACACGTCAGCAGCGCAAACTTAAACACCTTTATTTCAAAACAAAGGCTGCGGCGGACAGCGCTTACCAGCAGCTAAAAGCTGGTGCTTCCTGGATGGAACTGGCTGGGCATGTTTTCAAACATGGACAGCTGGCCCGCACCGGTGGTGATTTGGGTTGGGTCCACTGGGATCAAATGGAATATGAAATGGCCATGACCGCTTTTGGACAAAAAAAAGGTACGATTTCTCAACCGGTAAAATCGACTTATGGCTATCATTTGTTACTTGTTGAAGATTTAAAAATCGACCCGTTCATCACCGAAGAAGACTTTTTGGCGCATCGTGAGGCCACCCGCAAACTGGTGCTGGCCAAAAGAGGAGCAGCCCTGGCGCGTGATTATATTGAACAGAAAATGGCAAATGTTAAAATTGAAGCCAAGCCAAGCGTCATGAAGGCCGTTGGGCAACACTTCAAAAAGGTTTTTCAAAGAACGCCTTCGCCCTTTGACAACATGCAAACCTTCCAGCTGCGGGAAGTAGAACTGACAGGTCTTGAGCGTGGTTTGTGGGATTTCCGGAACGAAGTGTTGGTGTACATTAATGGCCAGCCCTTAACCGTAAAAAAGTTTTTGTACGCCCTGAATTTTGTGCCTTATCGCTATGTTCGCCAGAGTTTTAAAACGGCACTTGATTTTGTCATTCGTGACCAGGTACTAACCGCCGAGGCCAAAGCCATGGACCTTGAAAAGCGTTTTCCGTTTGTTCGCTTAAAAAAACAGATATTGGAAGATTATCTGTTGCAATTAGCGCTGCGCCGCCAACTGGTTGCCCGGACCAGAGTTACACAACAGCAAGTAATGGACTATTACCAGGAACACCCTGAACAATTCAAAAGCGTTCCCGTGGACTCGGCGGCTAAATATATCAAAAAATTACTGAGCAACAAAATGAAACAGAAACGCATTGTTGACTTTCTGGATTCGTTGCGCACCGGCACACGTATTGAACGCTTTGCGGAGCGGATTCATGCATATTACGAAAAAATTCTGTCACAATAACTGGAAAAGGAATTATTTATGCAGCTTCACCCGGTTGATATTCTGATCATTATTTTTTACCTGGTGCTTGTGATAGCTATTGGATTTTTAATTCGTAAAAAGGCTGGTGAAAATCTGGAATCTTATTTTTTAAGCGGGCGCGCCATGCCCTGGTATTTTTTGGGCCTGTCCAATGCTTCTTCCATGTTTGATGTAACCGGCACCATGTGGTTTGTAGCTATTTTGTTTGTTTACGGTTTAAAAGGGGCCTGGCTACCCTGGCTCTGGCCTACCTTTAATCAGGTTTTTTTAATGATTTATCTGGCTGTCTGGATTCGACGTTCAGGAGTAGTGACCGGCGCCCAGTGGATGGAAACACGTTTTGGCAACAGTCGTGGCGGTGAGCTTTCCAGGCTTAGCATTGTGGTCTTTGCGCTGGTTTCTGTGATTGGCTTCTTGTCCTATGCCTATCAGGGGATTGGCAAATTTGCCGCAGTGTTACTGCCATGGGGCTATTCGCCGGAAACCTATGGCGTCATTTTAATGATTATCACCACTATTTACGTTATTTTAGGCGGCATGTATAGTGTGGTCTTTACGGACATTATCCAGTTTGTCATGTTGACTATTGCTTCGTTGATTATTGGAGTCGTGGCCATGGTCAAGGTCGCTCCAGAACAATTGGCTGCCGCGGTACCAAAAGGCTGGCACCAGTTGTTTTTTGGCTGGCACCTGAATTTGAACTGGCAGGATATTTTACCACCAGTCAATCAGAAAATTGCTTCTGATGGTTTTGAATTGTTTGGCATTGTCTGGATGATGATTCTGTTCAAAGGCCTGCTGGTGAGTATGGCCGGCACAGCGCCCAACTACGACATGCAGCGCGTGCTGGCAACGCGCAAACCCCGCGAAGCCTCGTTTATGAGCGGTATTGTTTCAGTGGCCCTGATACCGAGGTGGTTCATGATTGGCGGGATCACTGTGCTGGGGCTGGTTTATTTTATGCCCCAGCTCAAGGCCATGGGGCCCAACATTGACCTGGAAATGCTTATGCCCTACGTTATTCAAAACTTTCTACCGGTTGGAGCAGTGGGAATAATCATCTCTGGTCTGCTGGCATCTTACATGTCCACCTTTGATTCGACGGTTAATGCCGGTGCTGCTTATGTTGTCAATGATATTTACGTAAAGTATTTTAATCCGGCTGCTTCACAACGAAAAATTATTCGCATGAGTTACCTGGCCTCGTTTGGCATTGTGCTGTTAGGCATCTTTTTCGGTTTAATGTCCACTTCCATTCACACGGTGATGCAATTCATCGTTTCCGGATTGTACGGCAGTTACACAGCGCCTAATATTTTAAAATGGCACTGGTGGCGTTTTAATGCTTATGGTTATTTCTGGGGAATGGTCAGCGGCCTGGCTGTGGCCTTGGCCCTGCCGGTATTCTTCCCTTCGTTGAACATGCTGATTGGCTTTTTCATCATTTTTCTGATTTCCATGGCAATCAGCATCGTGGTCAGTTTGTTTACTGAACCGGATGATGTTGAAGTGCTTAAATCTTTCTACAAAAGCGTACGTCCCTGGGGCTTCTGGAAAACAATTCATCAGCAGGTGGTGGCCGAAGATCCGCAGTTTAAGCATAACAGCAGCTGGCAACACGATTTGCTCAATGTGGCAGTGGGCATTGTCTGGCAGTTCAGTCTGGTCCTTTTGCCCATCTATCTTATCATAAAACAGTTTGATGCGCTGGCCGTTACGTTGCTGATTTCGCTGGTTACCAGCTATTTTCTGAAAAAGAACTGGTTAAATCGCCTTGAGGATTAAAGGAGAATGTTTACATGGAATCAATCAAAAAAGCCTGGATTTTAATCATGGTTGTTTTTACGGTTTTGCAGGCAGGTGTCTTTAAAAATTTTGTAAAGGTGCATGATGGGCATCTGATAGACGGCAAACGTGAATTGCAGTTTTTTTCGATGAATATTCCCAATCTATTGCTGATTGAAGACAACATGCTCTTTACTGAAAAAAATCCCTGGCGTTTGCCCAATCGGTTTGAAATTTACGATGCCCTGTTGTCCATCAAACAGATGGGAGGGCAGGTGGCACGTACTTACACCATCACTGTTT
>JAGHBR010000441.1 GCA_021160885.1 Caldisericaceae bacterium | reverse complement strand
TAAAAAAACTGAAATTTAGTCTGCAATCATGTAACCAATTCCGCGGACGCTTTTTATCCATTGTGGATTGGCTGGATCATCATTTAAGTATTTACGTAAACGGGCGATAAAAATGTCCACCGTGCGTGTTTCAATTTCGGCATCGGTTTGCCAGACATTTTCCAGTAGTTCCTGGCGCGAAACCACTTTGCCTCTCCGTTCCAGTAAGTATTTTAAAACATTCGCTTCCAATTGCGTTAAGTTTATGGTTTTTTCCGGTCCAGTAATTTGAAGCGCCTGTAGGTCAATTTCCCAATGGCCCAATTGAAATTTTTGCAGATCATCATGCAGATACCAGGATTTCCTTTGTAAAATGCGCTTGACACGTAATAATAATTCGTCCAGAGAAAATGGTTTCGCTAAATAATCGTCAGCGCCTAATTTAAGCCCTTTTATCCGATCGTCTGGCGAGCGCCTGGCCGTTAAAAATAAGATGGGCAGTTGTTGTGATTTCTCTCTAATGTATTGAGCTATTTCAAAACCGTCATGGTAGGGCAACATAACATCAAGGATCACCAGGTCAAATTCCTGCTGATCAAAAAATTCGATGGCCTGTTGTCCATCGCGGGCCAGAGTTACCTTGTACCCCTCAGCTTCTAAATTAAATTGGAGGCCTCTGGCTAAAGATTCTTCATCTTCCACTAACAGAATTCGATTCATTTTAAGCCTCTCTCTATTTATCTAAAGAGTTCGATTTGCCTTTAATCGCTGGGATTTGAATGGTGAAAGTTGTTCCTTTGCCAAGACCTTCGCTATAAACTGAGATTTTACCATTATGCTGACGCACGATTTCCCTTACGTGGTACAGCCCCAAACCTGTGCCGCGCACATTGGGTAAATGGTCTCGATTGACGCGGAAAAACTTTTGAAAAAGATGTTTTTGATCTTCAGGAAGAATTCCAACCCCGTTATCCTTGAACTCAATAATTAGATTTTTGTTTTTTTCGTAAATATTGATCTGAATTTTTAGATTGTTCACAGAATACTTAAGCGCATTGTCGAATAGATTGCTGAAGATAATTTGCCAGGCATTCTGATCCAATTCCACCTGTGCATTGGTGTTAATATTAACTTCAACATTTTGTGGATCAATTTTAAATTGTTGTAAACTGTTTTTAATAATATCAGGAAAAACCAGGCTGGCCACAGTCAATTCGGGAGAAAAAAGTTTTTTCTTTTGTTCGATCTGTGAAATGTCTAATATAGCATCGATAACACGCTTTAAACGTTGCGTGTCCATCAACATGCGTTCTAAAAATTCCCTCTGGGTTTTACGGTCAATTTCGCGTTTGGTCATGGTTTCCAAATAAAGTTGAATGGAAGCCAGAGGCGATTTTAATTCATGTGTAAAATTGGCAATAAAATTTTCGTACAGCAGGTTAATATTAATTTGGCGAGTCAGAAAAATGAAAACAAAATACATGCCCACCAGTAAAAATACCAGCAATATTAAACCAATAATCAATGTAAACAATTGCATCCTGGTTGTTGACTGGAAAAATTGGGGCAGGTACTTCTGTCCAAATTCCCGCACCATGGAATAATTGGAGATATACCAGTAAATCCAGATGCCCAATAGGCTAAGCCAGACAATTTGCATGCTGATGAAGATCAGCAAGGGGTGAAGCAGATTAATTCTTTTCTTCATTTTATTTTACATTTCTTTTACAAAATCTTTGCCTTACCTGTGTTATTTTTATTTTAACAATTTTTAATGGGAAATAAAAGAGAAAAGAGGTTCCCATGAACGTATTACTAATATCTCCCCGAACACCGACCACTTTTTGGAGTTTTCGTCATGCTTTGAAGTTCATCTCCAAAAAATCATCCGAACCGCCTCTAGGGTTGTTGACGGTAGCGGCCCTGTTGCCTGAGTCCTGGCAATTAAAACTGGTAGATATGAATGTGAGCGAACTAAAAAATAGTTATCTACAATGGGCAGATATGGTCTTTTTGAGTGGTATGAATATTCATTTACAATCGATGAAAGAAGCGCTGAAGCGAGCTAAACAGTTTGGCTTAAAGGTGGTGGTTGGTGGACCGCTGGTTACAACTGATTATCAGTTGTTGCCTGGAGCTGATCATTACATTTTAGGTGAGGCAGAAGATGTATTAGGCCAATTTTTAAAGGACTTAAGCAACGGCACGGCTAAAAAATATTACCGCGCCGAACGTTTTCCTGAAATAGAAAAAACACCGGTTCCGCGCTGGGATTTACTTAAAATGCTTCAATATGCCAGCATGAGTTTGCAGTTTTCACGGGGCTGCCCGTATAATTGTGATTTTTGTAATGTTACTGTGCTTAATGGTCACAAACCACGCACCAAATCGGTTAAGCAGTTTTTAGCAGAATTGCAGGCCATTTACGATGCTGGTTGGCGAGGCAGTGTCTTTATCGTGGATGATAATTTCATCGGTAATCGTAAAATATTAAAAGCCGAGATATTGCCTGCCATGATTGAGTGGATGAAAAGCCATGACCGGCCGTTCTCTTTTATTACTGAAGTCTCAGTGAATTTGGCTGACGACGAGCATTTAATGAACCTGATGGTGGAGGCTGGATTTGATTCAGTGTTTGTTGGTATCGAAACGCCTAACGAACAAAGCTTAGTAGAGAGCAATAAAAAACAAAATACAGGTAAAGATTTGTTCGAATCAGTTAAAAAAATGCAACAGCATGGCCTGATTGTTAGCGGGGGCTTTATTGTTGGTTTTGATCAGGACCCACCTAACATTTTTGACATCCAGAAATCGTTTATCCAGCGAACCGGCATCATTACGGCCATGGTTGGCCTGCTAAATGCGCCAACAGGAACAAGACTCTACCAGCGAATGAAAGAACAGGGGCGCTTAATTAAAACCATGAGCGGCGATAACATGGATGGCAGCACGAATATTATTCCTAAAATGGATTTGCAATTTCTTAAAGAACAGTATCAGAAATTATTACGACAACTATATGAACCGGATGGTTTTTATGAACGACTTAAAGTGTTTTTGATCAATTACCGAGTGCCGCAATGGAAAAAATCAGGTAAGGTGTCTTTTACAGAAATAAAAGCATTTTTAAAAGCATTGTTGATTCTTGGAGTCTTTGAAAAAGGAAGAATGAAATATTGGAAGATGTTG
>JAGHBR010000352.1 GCA_021160885.1 Caldisericaceae bacterium | reverse complement strand
TTTCTTCTGTGTAAATGCCGGTACGCAGCAGGGCAAGGTAAGCGTAGTAGGAAGTCCAGCCCTCGGCAATCCACAAACTTGGTGTGTACACTTCTTTACTGTAATCAAATGGTCCCAGTCCAACCGGCCGCAGACGTTTAACATTCCAGGTGTGAAAAAATTCATGCGCGCTAAGCCAGATTAAATTGTCGTAATCCGCGTCGGCGTTAGCATCTGGCATGATTTGATTGAGATCCATGCGCAGCAGAACCCGACAGTTGGCCGCATGTTCCATGCCATCGGTGTGCTGCAGGTTCTTGTTTAAATGAAAGAAAAAAGTGTAATTGTCGTAAGGCAGCGAGTCGCCGAACAGGCTGGCAAAGTAAGTGATGATTTTCTCTAAATCTTGTTGAAAATGATAGAGTAACTTGCCGTCAACGGGCTGATGAAAAATCAGGTGATGATCTTTACCCAGAACTTGAAAATGATGCTTGTGTAGGGTCGGCCCCAATTCAATGGGGCTGTCAATTAGTTCGTCGTAACTGCGCGCATTGAACAGCCCGTTGTTTTGAGGATTTAAAGCGCAAACCGTCTGCCAACTTTCAGGGACATGAATCGTTAATTGTAGCGGTTGATTTTTCATCTCAGCGATGTAGGCAAAGACACTGGCCCCATTGATGGAAGCTCCGACCGAATCGATTTTTGAAAAGGTGCCATCCAGGGTGTTGGCAAACAGTTGGTAAGAAATGTTGATCTGCTTCGCCTTTTGCGTTGGGATTTTCCAGGTTTGTTTGTCGATCAAGATAGGCCTAATGGTTTGATCGTTCTCGGTTTTGACTTGCACGTCAAAAACATTTTTGGCAAAGTTGTAAATCACGTAGCGGCCCGGACTCCAGGCCGGCATGGCCAGCGTAAGGGTGTCCTGGTTGAATATAGGAACTTCAATCTGGATTTTTGCCAGATGTTTTTCCGGATGATCGATGGTTAGCCGATAGCTTAAAAACGTGTTCTTTGCTTGAAGGAATGTAAAAAGAAAAAATATCAAGCTAAAATAGGTCAAAAAATATTTAGTCTTTACCTTCATTGTCATTTTCATTTCCTTCCACTAGCAATCCCCCGCTTGACTTTTCAAGCTGTTCCGTTAGGCGGACATTTTCAATTTTGCGCAAAGGTCGTTCTAACTGAGTGGTACGCGTTGTTACCAGTTTGGTGTACTCGTTTTTGGCGTCGTCGATCTTTTTGCCCATGCGTTCCATGGCTTCTTTAAAACGATCCCATTGCTTGCTGAAATCTTTAAGCAGCGAAAGAATGTTGGCTGCTGTTTGTTCCAGCCGGAAGTTGTCCACGGCCTGGCGAATGACGGCCAATACAGCATAGAGAGTAATTGGTGAACACAAAATGACTTTGTTTTTTAAGGCGTCGTCCAGAATGCTGATGTCATGTTCGTTAATAAAGGCATACACTTGCTCATTGGGGATGAACACAATGACGTAATCTACTGTGTTGTCAGCAGGGTTGATGTAATCCCGTGTGGTTACTTCTTTAATGCGGTTGCGGACATCTCGTAAAAACAGATTTTTGAAATGTTCCTTTTCCTTGTCCGTTTCGGCATTCAGGTAATTGAGGTAATTAGTCAGTGGAAATTTAACATCCATGTTGACCTTTAAATTTTGGGGGAGTAAAAAGGTGAAGTCTGGTCGGCTGCGCATATCCTGTGCATGTGTTTGTTTAAGATAGTTGATGCCTTCCACAAAACCGGCTAATCGCAACACATCTTCAGCCATACGTTCGCCCCACTGACCTCGTGCCTGAGAATGACTGAGCGCAGTGGAAAGCTGATTGGTCACGTTTTGCAAACGTTGGGTTTGTTCTACCGATTGCTTAAGTTGTTCGGAAAGCTGGCCAAAGCTCTGTTTTCGTTCTTTCTCAATCTGCTGAATCATCTGCTCTACTTTTGACAACTCGTCTTTCATGCTGCCCAGGGTCTGGTCAATGAGTTTCTTTTTGTTGTCCAATTGCTGTTCGCCGAGTTTGGATTGGTCTTTCAAAACTTCGTTGGCCAATTTTAAAAACTGATCGGTACTTTCTTTTAAGGCCTGCATGGAAAGATTGCCGAACGAGTCGCGCATGTGCGCAATGATTTTTTCCAGTTCCTGCAGCTTTTGCTGTTGTGTTTTTTCGTTGAATTCACGGGCTAATTCTTCGGCCGTTTTTTGCTGTTTGGCCATTAAAAAATACATGAGAGCCAATCCGACCAGCAGGCCCAGAAGAAATCCACCGATTAAGGTTAAAGCTAATGTCATGAAAAATGTCTCCTTTGAATTACAGTAGATTCAATTTATCTATTTTACTTAAGATTTAAAAGAAAAAATAAGCCACCAAAGGGCACCGAATTTCACCGGATTTTTTAGCCACTGATTAACACAGATTATCACTGATTCTTTTTTAAAGTATGGATTAAATTTTAGTCAAACATTACTAAATAAAATAACGGTTGCCAACGAATGGAGCAGAGCACTAATAAAATTTTGTGTTTTGAATGTTTAATGATTTTAAATTGTTATTTGTCAATTGCAGTGGAGCATCACTTAAAAAAATGAGCCACTGAAAGACACCGAATTTCACCGAAATTTTTAGAGCCATTGATGGGCACAGATTACCTATAATGTCAGGCACTTGTGTAGCATTTTAAAGTAAGTTCATTATTTGAACGAATGAAAATACTTTGATTGGTTCTACAACAATATCTCCTCCTGCCAACCAAGGGTTACCAGGTCAATTTTTTGCGGATCTGCGTAGCCTAAGTGATGGCGCGTTTCCGCCAGGAAAATATGTTTGGGAGGCGGGTTGATCGGACGATTTTCCCCAAAGTACAGGCGTCGTTTATTTTGAATGATGCGCACACCAACGGCGTCCACAGCAACGGGGTCAAAACCAACGATTAGTCCCTTGTAACGCCAGGTGAATTTTGGGTTGAAATGGTGCGGTCCAATACCGTGGAACAAAGGCGTAAACATAACTAAAATATTAAGACGCGTTTTGTCTTTTACAATTGGTAATTTCCAGATAGTTGCTAAATCAGCGCAGGAATCAGGATGGTAATGCGATGGATTGGGTACAAACATGATGTAGTTTTTAATAAGACTGCCAACTCCGGACCAGGCATGTGTGCGCATAGGGCGGGTATTAATCAATGCAGTGGCTTTCTTAAAAACGGGATTGTTTAATACGCCGCGGTCATCAATGGACAGGTTTTTTTCTTCAATTCCCGCCTCCAACAATCTCTTTTTTATTGCCTGTTCTAACTCTACAGGAGTGTGCAATGGACGCCAGACATTGCTTTTAATGCCAACAATATCTTCCTTGTTAACGATGGCAGCCCAGGCCTCATCAATCTTCGGTTTGCCTGTTAATTCAAGTAAGGCTTTATCCAACATTTCCTGAACTACATGTGGGTTCGGTCGCCCTTTTTTGGAAAACAAATCTTTTCTGCGAATTAACACGACTTTTGATTTAGCCGAATTGTTTGATTTTGAAAATAAATGTTCAGTGATCGGCAATGGTAAAGTCAGGCCAGCGGCCAGACCGGATTTTAAAAATTGCCGTCTTGAAATATGAGCAGGCATGGTTACCTTCCCTATTTTAATTTTTGCACGATTTCATTTAATAGTTTTTTAAAAGGTTCAGGCGAATCGTCATTGGCCAACACAATCAAAAATGGGGGCTGAAGATAAAATTGTAACCAGGTTTTCTGACGTAAAAAAGGTTGATTGATTTTAAGTTCAGGAAATGAATTCTGGCTTAACTCGTTCCAGACCTGAATTGATTTAGAAGTATCGGCATATTGAATGATGATTAAAGTTGTACCATTGGTGTAACGAGCAAGGGCAATTTGATCATTGTCATGGATTTTGAAAATATTTTCATTTGAAAGGTAAAGGTAGCTATTCAGCCAGACATAATGGTGAAAATAGCGGATGGAAGACGGTTTTAAGCCCGGTTGAGGAAGTTTGTTTACCAGGGAAGGAATTTTCCCTTCTTCAGGAATGTGCGTATCAATGTATTTAGCCAAAGCAAACAACGCTTTCTTGGTGTCTTCAGTCTCCGCCAATGCTAAAAGGGAAATGTAAAAGCGGTCCTTCCAGAAGTTTAAGAATCCCTGCACGTATTCAGAGCCCTGACCAAAACTAGAATCGACATTTTCCCGAGTGTGCATGAAAATCCCGAACGCATTGGCCGAATTGCCCATATCAAAAACATCGACTAAAATATCCGGCTGATCGGGAGATGAATAGGTGCGGTGGCAGAGCTTTTGAAATCCATAGGAAATGTAAAGTTCTGCGCCACCATCAATGAATTCATGCAAGTTTTGCGGATGGTAGATTTCATCGGCATCCTGTTTGTGCCAGCTATTGACCGAATCTGGTAGAAGATTTGCAAAAAAGAGGGAATCGGTTGGTGAAGCTGTCATGTTTGTGACTCCCCAAAAACTAAATATTAAGCCACAGATTAATGTTTTTACTTTCATAATTTTACTGTTTTGAAAAGTTTAATGGTAATCCAGGGATTGGCATACGTGTTTTGTAAATGGCATTAGTTTCATCTTCCGTCACATATAGCGTTTTTAAATCTGGTCCTGCAAACTCCAGATTGGAAGGCTTTTTGCCCGGAACCGGGATGCTAGCAATGCGCTGGCCGGTAGAATCGAAAACAGCAATTTGACCTGCCCCAAAATGGGCCACATACACATTTCCTTTAACATCGAGTGCAATGCCGTCCGGGTCGCCGCCAGGCATTTCTGCAAAAACCTTCACTTTGCCAAACATGCCGTCGGACTGCAGTTCAAATTTCAAAATGCGATTTTTTGCTGATTCGGCAATGTAA
>JAGHBR010000330.1 GCA_021160885.1 Caldisericaceae bacterium | reverse complement strand
GTTTTAAATGTATTCAAGTTTTTTAAACTGTGTAATTTTATTTAAGGCTTATAAATAAAATCATTATTATTTATTATGCAAACTCCCTTGTTCTTTGCAAGTAACAAAATTAATTCAGGTCCCCCAATAGGAATAAATAAATTTGATCGTATACTTGCCGCTTAGCTGTTTTTATTTAGCTCAAAACTATATTCTCAGTTTGTTAATTAAAAATATTAAAAAAAAGAAAAAAATCAAGCGTAATTTGTTATGTAAATTCCTTCTTAAACTGAACCCAGCGCTGTAACCGGAAAGTAGGTTACCCTGCACTCATCAGATTAATCAGCTCTGACTTTATTACAGCTTCTTCCATTTGTTATAAATTCATCTTCAAACTCATATCAAGATATTTACCAACACTTTCCCTTACTTCTGATTGCTCCATACACATTGCCCTTATACGAAATTTCTTTGGGAAAATTCAAACTACTTTACTAGGTCTTCTTACTCCCTGATTGAGACACTCAATCAGATTGATGAATTTCATTTGAGGTCAATGTGGCTTACTATTGACATCCAGAATGTCATTATTTTAATATTCAATGGCAAGGCCATTGCTGTTGCCTCAGAAAAACTTTAAACCGTAAAACAAATTCTCCACTCTGTCACCCTCTAATTTTGTTACCTGATGATTTACAATTAGTACACATCTTTGGCATAAGTAAAATCTCTATCTATTTGGTATTTCGCTCCGCACTTCTAATGAAGAATGCTGCAACAAAATTTTTTTACCATGGTTTACTGTTTGTTAAAGCCATTGCCCCATATGAAGCTGCCGTCATTTTTAACACAAGTAATAATCAATGCTTCATCAAATAGGTGGCCAGGCCATGATATTGCCCGTCGTAAGGTTGATCCGCTCCGGAAATAACAAAGGCTTTGATTCTTTAAAGGATTTTATTTTTGTTAATCAATTCCAATTGGCCGCTAAATTGAGCGCCCAATTCGTACCACCGGAAATTTTTCCATCATTTGTAATTGTTATGGTCGTAACCCCATCTTCTTCAACCAGAGTCCAACTGCCTGCAACACTTGTCAGGGATGAACCAATATTGTACACCGGATCGTCAGCTGCCAGGCTTAAATCGCCACTGCCATTCAAGACCGCTACATCGGACGAAAATTTAGCAGCCAATCCACGAACATTTTTCCCTTCAAACATGGTCGAAACAATTTTGCCATTGTAAATCTGAACTTGTTCGCCTGTTTTACCTTCAAGAGTCAGCACATCTAAAGTGCCTTTAATCAGCTCTTTTTCCGTTTTAAACCAGCCATGCAAATTAATCACAAAATCGAAATAGGTTGTGTCGTAAATGCCAAAAAAACTTTCGCCTTCAGGACCGATTAAAGCAAAAGTCATGTGTAATTGCTGCTCTGGCTGGACAATGAAGGAGCCAAACCAGATGCCATCGCATTCAATTTTGGCTTTTTCTCCTTCGTCGTTGTTAGTCGACTTTTTTGAACACGATTGGAGATTGATCACCAGTAAAATGGCACTGAATACCAAAATACATTTTCTTAAAGTGTCCATTTTACTTCCCTCCCAATTGATTGTTTAACTCTGATTTTTTACGAGCGCTTTTTCCTGCTCGATTTGTTTAAAAATGTCGTGTAAAAATTCCAGATAGACGCTCTCAATTTCTTTTCTTTCAGGATAGAAAGGGTAAGCAAAGATAAGCAATAACTCCACCCATTTAGTTATTGAAGCCTGACGAGTATAAGTGTTAACTAATTTCCCCTGGTCGTTAAACAATTGAGCTTTAACCGCATAAGTCCTGGTATAAGGCACCGGCAATAAGGTGGCAGACAAAGTAGAAAAAATTCCACCTAACATATATTTTGTAAAAGATATTTCTTCCTTAAATTCAATTTTTAGAGTGAAATCATTGGTGTTAATCAAACTATCCTTTTTAGCTCGCCGTTGAGGGTTATTGACATCCGAAGGATATTCAGTGAAAGTAGCATAATTTTCGACGCTTTTAAATTCCTTTAGTGCATCTCTTAGAAAGTCGTCAAAGTCGCTGACACGTTGATTTTTATTGGCCAATTTGGGAATGGCGTCATATCCTTTGACTTGCCTGTAATGACTAAATACAAATAGCAAACTTACTTTTTCTTTAGACGAACTAATCTTTTGCGGCCCGCTAAACTTGCCTTTAATTTCAGACCGGAAAGCCGCACAATTCCAAAGAACCATAACCGGCAAAAGTACCACCATGATTAATTGAAAATAATTTCTCTTCATTTCCATTTTATCTCCTATACTTTAAAACAGACGAATAACCAGAGGAACAATGACCGCTAACAGAGCCAGACAAATGATTACCACGGTAAATGACCAATATCTTTTACTATAGTTATTTAAAAGACTACGCTCATAATATTTATCAACTTTCATATCTTGATACATAGTTATTAAGCCGTTGAGTAGTTTTTTACGCGTATTTTTACCGGTAAACAAGGCGTTAAGTGCAACACCATTAATTACCACATTAGCCAGAATGAAAATAATTAAAATGGTATCATCGCTGGGATTCGCTTTTTCTGACACCGCACTGGTTGCCATGCCCGAATTCACTGCCAGAACAATCAGGTTGAACAGCACGGTTACAATGATAAAAATTGTATCGGTTTTTGAACTCTGCTGGAGTTCATTGATCAGGTGTTGATGTACATTTTCAATCATAATTTTTTCCCTTGTTATTTTTAGAACCTTCTCAAAAACTTTTAAAGTTCATATCTTTCTTTATTTTTATGAACATCTTTTACACAACGAAAACCCAGATTCCAGCTGTAAGAATTTGGATCCTTAGCGTGTCTGGAAGTAATCCTCAGAAAAACGGGATTCGGTGTTTCCCAGCTACCACCGCGCACGACTTTCTGTCCTTTTTTCTCATAGCGTTTGTCTCCAGCAGGGCCGCCGGGATACGGCTGGTAATCGCTACTGGTCCATTCCCGCACATTACCAATCATGTCATAAAGACCATAGCCATTAGGCGGGTAGCTCATCACAGGCCTAGTATTCATCTTACGCAAGCCAATAAGACGAACGAAACCGTCAAAAAAAGTTTCACCCTGGTGGCGGTAATGGGCTTTGCTGGGATCCGGTTCATTGCCCCAGGGAAACCATTTAAAATTTGTACTGCCGTGTGCTGCGTATTCCCACTCTTCCTCGGTAGGTAAACGCTTACCTGCCCACCGGGCATAAGCCTGGGCGTCGTTCCAGGTAACATTCACTACCGGATGATCTAGCCTGTCTTCGGTAGCGTACTTCTGCCAATCGCCTTCTGCCTGGTAGCCTGTTTGCTCAACAAATTTTTTAAACTGGCGATTGGTCACTTCATGCTCGTCCATGTAAAAAGAATCCAGCCTTACCTGATGGCGCGGCATTTCATCGCCAAACCACCAGAGTGCGTGCCCTGTGTTCATGTGTGGTACCTTTTTTCCCATTTCAACTAATTCCTGGATATCCGAACTGTCGATTCCCATGCTAAACGTACCGCCCGGAATTAGAACCATTCCTTCCATTTTTGGAAATTTTTGTGCGCTAGCGCCAGAAATGGTCAAAAACGACAGTAAAATTGGCAACATAATAATACTGCCCTTGACTTTAAAATTGACATTGATTTTCATAATCTGTTCTCCTATTTTTTATTGTTATAATAAAATTGTCTAAATCGGCAAATAACCAGCAAGCTGTCCTTCACTTTAGTCAGCGGGGTTAAGTCCGCTGAATTTTGATTCACAATGAAATG
>JAGHBR010000211.1 GCA_021160885.1 Caldisericaceae bacterium | reverse complement strand
TGAAGAATGAATGATAGAGGGGCTAGTGCAAGGGATTCTTCACTTCGTCCTGATTCTCGGGAGTCAGAATGACATTGTACAATACTGAAATGGATCCTCCGTCCCGATGCTCGGGACTCAGGATGACAGGAGAAAGGGAGGCTTGAAGGGATTCTTCGCTGCGCTCAGAATGCCGTTTGTATTGTTCATAATCCTCTGTTTACATCTTTAAAGGCCAATTTTTCTAAAAAAAATAGTAAAAAAAACGCTAAATATTCTTGCATTTTGACCGAAATAGTGTTATCATTGAGTGGAGGAAATTTCCAAAAAGTTGCACAAAGTGGTGTAAAATCCCAAGAAAGACCCGGGTATGGTATCGCAGGACTTTGCAGGTGAGTATTCCTGTCAATTGGACAACAAAAATCGCGTGAGCATTCCTTCTGGTATTCGTAAAATGTTTTTGCCAGAAGCACAAAACACCATTGTGTTTGTGCCCGGCTTTGAAATGAAAAACGTTTACGCCTATCCTTACAACGAATGGCAAAAGCTCACTAAAAAACTTCGCGCATTAAACCCGCTTGATGATGATGCCCGCGAATTTGTTCGTCAATTTGTCGGAGTGGCTCACTACGCAACCATGGATGGACAGGGAAGAGTTATGATTCCGGATCGTATTTTAAAAATGGCCAATATTGACAAAGAGAGCAAAGAATTGCTGCTGATTGGCACATTGGAAAAATTTGAAATCTGGAATCCACAGGTTTACGAAGAACATAGATCAGCCAAGAGCTTAACAGAACTGGCTCGACTGATGCAACAAAAAAGCAAGATTTTCGACAATAGTGAGTGATTCGAATTACCATGTTCCGGTTTTGGCGGAGCAGGTTTGCCGTTATCTGATTACCGACGAAAAAGGTGTTTATCTGGATGGCACCCTGGGCGGTGGCGGACATGCCGAACAGATTCTAAAAAAATTGGACGCTGAAGCGCTGTACATTGGGCTGGACCAAGATCCTGAGGCGTTGACTTTCAGTAAAAAAAGGTTGGCCCGCTTTAAAAATGTTGTTTTTTACCATGGAGTGTTTACCGAAATGGAAGCAGCCATGCAACTGGCAAACGTAGAAACATTGACAGGTGTTTTGCTTGATTTAGGGATTTCCAGTTACCAGGTGGATCAGGAAGCACGTGGTTTTACATTTAGAAGCGATGTGCCGCTGGACATGCGCATGGATCCCTCACGGCAACAGCTTACGGCAGGCGATGTTTTAAATCATTACGATTATCGTGAGTTGATCCGGATTTTTCGTCAGTATGGTGAAGAAGCGCGGGCAGCCTGCATTGCCAGACAAATTGTGAAGCAGCGGAAAACGACGCCCATTGTGAGTAGCGGTCAGCTATTGAAGTTGATCGATCGTTGTGTGGGCGGAAAGCACCTTAAAAAATCCTATGCCCGCATTTTTCAGGCATTACGCATTGAGGTCAATCAGGAGTTGGAGTTGCTGTCCAGTGCCCTTAATCTGGCGGTAAGCAAGCTAAAAAAAGGCGGCAGACTGGTGGTCATCAGTTACCACTCCTTGGAAGATCGGATTGTAAAGAATTTTTTAAGAGAACAGGAGAATCCCTGTATTTGCCCGCCAGAGTTGCCGGAATGCATTTGCGGACGTCAGCCAACCATGAAGGCCTTAAAGCCAAAGCTCATTCGACCAGATGAGCAGGAAGTCAAAAAAAATCCAAGAGCAAGAAGCGCAAAAATGAGAGTAGGGGAAAAGCTATGAGCAGAAAAATAAAAACCAATGTAACCAACTGGTTTGTTCGTGTCCTTTTACTTTTCGGGTTGGTGATGATGCTGAGCCTAAAATTAATGATTCATTTTAAAGTGGATTTGCTGATGCGCGATGTGCGTTTGTTGGAGGTCAAGCGAAATCAGTTGCTAAGTGAACGGGAACGAATGCTGGCCGAAGTAAATCGTTTAAAAAATATCGACCGCATTAGCCGCATTGCCGAGGAAAAATTAGGCCTGACGACGGATCCGGAACCAGTACTTTCCATCCGTCTGGAGGACTTTAAGAAGGTAAAAGAAATTAAAGAAAAATTTGCCCGGCAGCAGAACAACAATACCAGAGAGTACCGGATGGCGGGCATCAAATAAACATTTGGTTGGAAGCAAATGAAGTACAGATGGCATCTTTTGATAATCGGGGTGACCGTATTTTGGTTGGCTCTTATGGCCAACTTTTTCCGTTTACAGGTGCATCTGCATGATTACTTCGAATCCATGGCAGAAAACCAGTACTACCGGAAGATTAAGTTACATGCACAACGAGGAATCATTTTTGACTGGGCCGGTAACCGGCTGGTTACCAATACCATTCATTACGATCTGGCCGCAGATCCTCAACTGGTAAAAAACAAGCGACGGGTGGCTGAATTGTGCTCAAGGATTTTTCATCAGAAAGAAAGTAGTTTTCTTAAGAAATTAAATCAGAAAAGCCGTTTTGTGTATCTGGTCCGTAAAAGAACGCGCGAAGAAATTGCCCCGATTCTGGAATTGGATGACCCCGGTGTGATTAAAATTCCTGTTTTCAGGAGAAACTATCTGTATGGCGAATATGCCGCCCAGTTGATTGGCTTTACTGATCCGGATGACCGCGGGCTGGCCGGTTTAGAATTGCAGTACGATGATCAATTAAAAGGCGAAGATGGCCAGGCAATTTTGCAATATTCGCCGGGCGGGCGTCTCTTTTACAATCCGGAGTTTCAGATCAAAACGCCTAAGGATGGCAATCATCTTTATTTGACCATTGACAAAAATATTCAGACAGTCGTTGAGGAGGAATTAAGGGAAGGCGTTGAACGGGCCAGGGCCAGAGCCGGCATGTGTGTGGTCATGGATCCGCAAAGCGGGCGCATTTTGGCCATGGCCAATTACCCGTCCTTTGATCCCAACCGGCAGGCCAGATACCCGGCCTTTAACAAACGTAACCGGGCCATTACCGATGTTTTTGAACCGGGCTCAACAATGAAAAGTTTTGCGGCGGCGGTTTTGCTGCAAACCAAATTGCGCAACCCCCAGGACCTGGTGTTTTGTGAAAATGGTCGATTTCGCTATTACCGTAGCGTATTCACCGATTCAAAACCGCATGCCTGGATGACCTTTAAAAATGTAATCAGCCATTCGTCCAATATTGGCATGATTAAGCTAACGGAAAATTTACCGTCCAACACCTTGTTTCGCTTTCTGAAGAGCTTTGGCTTTGGCAGTGAAACAGGTATTGATTTAATGGGTGAATCAGCAGGACTGTTGGAACAACCCAGAGGCTGGTCAGCCATTACCAAAGCTTCGATTACCATTGGCTACGGCATTAGTGTAACGGCTTTACAGCTGGCAACGGCCTATTCGGCTCTGGTTAACGGCGGTACATTGTACCGTCCTTTTGTCATCGAGAAGATTACCACGCCAGATGGCAAAACAGTGGCAGAACACAAACCGCAGGTAATTCGCAGGGTGATTTCTGAATCGGTTAGTAAAAAAATTAAAGAATTTTTAGTTGAAGTGGTGGAAAACGGGACAGGCGTAAAGGCTAAAATTGAGGGCGTAAAAGTAGGGGGCAAAACGGGTACGGCCAAAAAGGTAAATCCTGATGGCGGTTATTTTAACAGAAAGTACACGGCTTCATTCGCGGGCTTTGCGCCTTTTGAAGACCCAAAATATGTTTGTGTGGTGGTAATGGATGAACCTAAAACCTATTTTTACGGCGGCCAGGTAGCGGCGCCGGTTTTTAAACGAATATTAAGCCGAATTTTGAATCTTCAACCGGGCGCTTCCGATAAAAACGCTGAGTTTCAGGATCATTTGTTTGTCGAACGAAATCAGCAACTTCCGGATTTGGCCGGCTGGGACAGAGAATCAGCGGTTCGCCTTTTAAAAGCAAAGGATATTGATTATGATATTAAAGGTGAAGGCGCCTATGTTCTGAAGTCTTTTTTTAAGAATGATGAATGCATTCTGGAGTTGGGAGAACGGATGAATCAAAAATCCGTTATTCCGCGTTTAAGCGG